>JAWHFN010000168.1:0-3528 GCA_032565555.1 Streptococcus mitis
AGCTGCGCGTGCAGCCTTGCCTGCATGGCGTGCCTTGTCAGCAGTTGAACGTGCGGCTTATTTGCATAAAACAGCAGCTATTTTAGAACGCGATAAAGAAAAAATTGGTACTATCCTTGCCAAAGAAGTAGCAAAAGGGATTAAAGCAGCCATTGGAGAAGTAGTGCGTACAGCAGACTTGATTCGTTATGCTGCTGAGGAAGGTCTCCGTATCACTGGACAAGCAATGGAAGGTGGTGGTTTTGAGGCAGCAAGTAAAAACAAACTGGCTGTTGTCCGTCGTGAGCCGGTTGGAGTCGTGCTAGCTATTGCTCCCTTTAACTATCCAGTCAACCTTTCTGGATCTAAGATTGCTCCGGCTTTGATTGCAGGGAATGTGGTTATGTTTAAGCCACCAACACAAGGTTCTATTTCTGGTCTCTTGTTGGCTAAAGCATTTGAAGAAGCAGGGATTCCAGCAGGTGTTTTCAATACCATTACGGGGCGTGGTTCAGAAATTGGGGATTATATCATTGAGCACAAAGAAGTCAACTTCATCAACTTTACAGGATCAACCCCTATCGGAGAACGTATTGGTCGTTTAGCTGGTATGCGTCCTATCATGCTGGAGCTTGGTGGGAAAGATGCAGCTCTTGTACTAGAAGATGCAGATTTGGAACATGCTGCCAAGCAAATTGTTGCGGGTGCCTTTAACTACTCAGGGCAACGTTGCACGGCCATTAAACGTGTTATTGTTCTCGAAAGTGTTGCAGATACATTAGTTACTTTGCTTCAAGCAGAGGTTGCTAAATTAACAGTTGGTGACCCATTTGACAATGCTGATATTACACCTGTTATTGACAATGCTTCAGCCGACTTTATTTGGGGCTTGATTGAGGATGCACAAGAAAAAGGGGCTCAGGCTCTTACACCAATCAAACGTGAGGGCAATCTTCTCTGGCCAGTGCTTTTTGACCAAGTGACAAAAGATATGAAAGTAGCATGGGAAGAGCCATTTGGCCCTGTTTTACCAATTATTCGTGTGGCTAATGTAGAAGAAGCAATTGCCTTCGCCAACGAATCTGAATTCGGTCTTCAATCCTCAGTCTTTACAAATGATTTCAAAAAGGCCTTTGAAATTGCTGAAAAACTTGAAGTGGGTACAGTTCATATTAATAATAAAACCCAACGTGGTCCAGATAATTTCCCATTCCTTGGTGTCAAAGGTTCTGGAGCTGGAGTGCAAGGAATTAAATATAGCATTGAAGCGATGACAAATGTCAAATCCATTGTTTTTGATGTGAAATAAAATGTAAAATCAGGAAATTGTTTTCCTGATTTTATTTTTTACTTTAAAACAACAATTTTATTAGTAAAATGACGAACTTTATGATAGTATTGTAAAAAAACAATTCGTTTTCATAATCTGTTTGAAAATTTCTTGATTTACAAGTGAACACATCAGTGAATTTGTTGAAGACTTTCAAAAGATTTTTTTGCAAATTCCGTAATTTACTTGAATCTTCCCTAAAAAGGTAGTATAATAAATCTATGGAAAACGCTTACAGAAAAGAGGAGGTATTATGGATAAAAGAGAAGCTTTGCGCACCTTTATGACAGGAGAAAATTTTCACCTTCAGCATTATCTAGGAGCACATAGGGAAGAACTAAATGGAGAATACGGTTATACATTTCGTGTGTGGGCTCCCAATGCTCAGACTGTCCACTTGGTGGGAGATTTCACGAATTGGGTAGAAAATCAAATTCCGATGGAACGAAATGAATTTGGAGTCTGGGAAGTCTTCACTACTCTTGCTCAAGAAGGCCAAATTTATAAGTATCATATCACACGCGCAAATGGTCATCAGTTGATGAAGATTGATCCTTTGGCTGTACGGTATGAGGCACGTCCGGGTACTGGAGCTATTTTAACAGAGATTCCAGAAAAGAAATGGAAGGATGGGCTTTGGTTAGCTCGCAGAAAACGTTGGACTTTCTTTGAACGTCCTGTCAATATCTACGAAGTTCATGCTGGATCTTGGAAGAGAAATCCAGATGGAAGTCCTTATAGTTTTGCTCAATTGAAAGATGAACTCATTCCTTACCTAGTTGAGATGAACTATACTCACATTGAGTTTATGCCCTTGATGTCTCACCCTCTCGGTTTGAGTTGGGGCTATCAGCTTATGGGTTACTTCGCTTTAGAGCATGCCTATGGTCGCCCTGAAGAGTTTCAAGATTTTGTTGAGGAATGTCACTTAAACAATATTGGGGTTATTGTAGACTGGGTACCTGGTCATTTCACCATTAATGATGATGCCTTAGCTTATTATGACGGGACACCGACTTTTGAGTACCAAGACCATAATAAGGCTCATAACTATGGTTGGGGCGCTCTCAATTTTGACCTTGGAAAGAATGAAGTCCAGTCTTTCTTGATTTCTAGCATTAAGTTTTGGATTGACTTTTACCATCTAGATGGTATTCGAGTGGATGCAGTTAGCAACATGCTCTATCTTGACTACGATGATGCTCCATGGACACCTAATAAAGATGGTGGCAATCTCAACTATGAAGGATATTATTTCCTTCAACGCTTGAATGATGTCATTAAACTAGCACATCCAGATGTGATGATGATCGCAGAAGAAAGTTCGTCAGCAACCAAGATTACGGGAATGAAAGAGCTTGGTGGTTTAGGATTTGACTACAAGTGGAATATGGGCTGGATGAATGATATCCTCCGATTCTACGAAGAAGACCCTATTTACCGTAAGTATGACTTTAATCTGGTGACTTTCAGCTTTATGTATGTTTTCAAGGAAAACTATCTCCTACCATTCTCGCACGATGAAGTGGTTCACGGTAAGAAGAGTATGATGCATAAGATGTGGGGAGATCGTTACAATCAATTCGCAGGCTTACGCAATCTCTACACTTACCAAATTTGTCACCCTGGTAAGAAATTGCTCTTCATGGGTAGTGAATACGGCCAATTCCTAGAATGGAGATCTGAAGAGCAGTTGGAATGGTCTAATCTAGAAGACCCTATGAATGCTAAGATGAAGTATTTCACTTCTCAGCTAAACCAGTTTTACAAAGATCACCGCTGTCTGTGGGAAATTGATACCAGCTATGATGGTATTGAAATCATCGATGCGGATAATCGAGACCAGAGTGTCCTTTCCTTCATCCGTAAGGGTAAGAAGGGCGACATGCTAGTCTGCGTCTTTAATATGGCACCTGTTGAACGAAAAGATTTTACCATTGGTCTGCCTGTTGCAGGGATTTACGAAGAAGTCTGGAATACTGAGTTAGAAGAGTGGGGAGGCGTTTGGAAAGAACATAATCAAACTGTTCAAACGCAAGAAGGACTATGGAAAGATTATGAGCAGACCTTAACCTTTACCCTACCGGCTATGGGAGCAAGTGTTTGGAAAATCAAACGTCGCTTGAAATCTGCAAAAACCGTCACAAGTAAAAACCAAAAAGGAGTAGAAAATGAAGAATGAAATGTTAGCTTTGATTCTTGCTGGTGGGCAAGGAACT
>JAWHFN010000169.1:0-3507 GCA_032565555.1 Streptococcus mitis
TGCCACAAGAAAATTCATGTTGGCCTAATTCTTGAGGTGTAAAACGAATGACTTTCTCTTCGTCTACGCCGATTGGCTCTAAGATGCCTTCTTTTTCAAAAAGAATCTCCTTATAACAGTTTGAAGGTGTCACACGGTGAAAGATGATCTCAGCAGGAACTCCTTTTTGCAGTTGAATGTGGGCTGGATGGTAGCCTTTGTCTGCCGTGATACGGATTTTTTGAACACCATTTTCAAGATTTGCTTTTATAATTTCAGTCATATCATTCTCCTATTCTACAATCATCTTGCCGTGCATCATATTCATGCCACAAGAGAAACCATACTCTCCAGCCTGCTCAGGCGTGATTTCCACTACATACTCTTCACCCATAGGTAGGTCTGCATGTACACCAAAGTCTGGAAAGACTATCTGATCCAAACAAGGTGAAGGATCCTTGCGGTCAAAGACAATGCGGGCTGGCACTGATTTCTTGAGGATAATCAACTCAGGCGTATAGCCCCCCATGACCTCCACTCGAATCTCTTGGTAGCCGTTTTTTTGCTGGGCCTTTTGCCCAGATTTTTCAGGCTTTTTGAAAAACCAGAACAAGATAAACGCGATAAGGGCAATACAAATAATGGTTACAATACTATTTAACATGACGTCTCCTTTACATACAATTACATCTTACTTCTGTTACAGCTCTTGATTTCTTCTCTGAAATCACAGCTTCCAAGTCCTCCAAGTCAGCCAGAGTAAAATCACATTCCATAATCAAATCAGCCAACAAGTTCTTAATCCTACGAGAACAAACCTTGTCCTTGATATCTTGGACAAGTAAATCCCGACTTTGGTCCAAAGTTAAAAGGGCTGAATAGACAAAGGACTTGCCTTCTTTTTTCCGAGTCAGACACTCTTTCTCAACCAGACGAGCCAAAAGAGTCTGAATGGTCGACTTGGACCAGTCGAACCGCTCCGCCAGAACTCTGATCAAATCCGTACTGGTCTGCTCTCCTTGCATCCAAATAATCTTCATGACCTGCCATTCTGCATCTGAAATCTGCATAATCACACCTCTTAAATCTACATTTGTCAATTACAATTATCAGTATACTCTTAAAATCTACATTTGTCAATTATAAACTTCAAATCTTTCTCTTTTTTTAATCTTCATTACAAAATTGATTAATACTCAATAAAAATCAAAGAGCAAACTAGAAAGCTAGGCGCAGACAGTACTTTAGTACGGCAAGACGACGCTGACGTGGTTTGAAGAGATTTTTGAAGAGTATAAAACACAAGCAAAAACCTCCACACTTAGTGGAGGCAATCATTTTATCAATACAATTTTAAGTCACGAGGATCAACTGGGAAGGTTGGGTTATATGGGTTGTGACGGAGTTTGAAGTGTTTGACATCTTCAATAGTCTGAGTTCCAGACAATTGCATAACTGTCTTCAATTCTGCATTCAAGTGTTCAAAGACTTGACGCACACCAACACTACCACCGAGAGCCAAACCATAGATAACCGGGCGGCCAATAGCTACCAAGTCTGCTCCTGAAGCCAAGGCTTTAAAGACGTGTTGACCACGACGAATACCTGAGTCAAAGACGATTGGTACGCGTTTATCAACTGCTTCAGCTACTTCTTGAAGTGAGTCAAAGGCAGCTGGTCCACCGTCGATTTGGCGGCCACCGTGGTTGGTTACCCAGATACCAGAGGCACCTGCAGCAAGCGAACGTTCAACGTCCTCACGGCATTGTGGTCCTTTAACGTAAACTGGTAATCCTGAGTATTCAGCGATAAATTCTACATCTCGTGGAGACAAGCGTTGTTTAGCTGATTTGTAAACAAAGTCCATTGATTTTCCAGCACCTTCTGGCAGGTATTCTTCAACAATCGGCATGCCAACTGGGAAGACAAAACCATTACGCTTGTCAACCTCACGATTGCCCCCTACAGTCGCATCTGCCGTCAGGACAATCGCTTTATAACCTTCAGCCTTCACACGGTCCATGATATGGCGGTTGATACCATCATCCTTACTAAAGTAAAATTGGAACCAGTGAGGTGTCCCTTGAAGGGCTTCTGTAATTTCTGGAAGGTCGACAGTAGAGTAAGAACTGGTTGTATAGAGGGAACCAAACTCATGCACACCACGCGCAGTCGCCACTTCACCTTGTTCATTTGCCAATTTATGAGCTGCAACAGGTGCCATAATGATTGGTGAAGACAATTTTTCACCTGCAAATTCAATCTCTGTACTTGGATTTTCTACATTGCAAAGCGTATGCGGAACGATGAGTTTGTGGTTAAAGGCGCGAATATTCTCACGTAAAGTGAAAGTATCTTCCGCCCCACTAGCGATATAGCCAAATGCTGCTTTAGGAATAACTTGTTGCGCCATTGGCTCCAAATCATAGGTATTGATGAAATCTACATGACCTTCTGCATTGCTTGTTTTGTATGACATAAAATGCCCTCCTTGATAAGTAAGCGTTTACTTTGTATATTACAAAAATATCTTAACTCTTTTTTCAAAACTTTTCAAATATTTTGTTTGGAAATTTCAGAAATTTTAGGACTATGATAAAAAATCCTTATAACGGCAATAAAAAATAGATATTATCCAAAGAAGATTTTAAGTGCTACAATAACTGTATTATTTCTAGATGGGAGGTTCTATTTTTGGATTGGTCCATTGTTGAACAATATCTACCACTATATCAAAAGGCATTCTTTCTGACCTTGCATATTGCAGTTTGGGGAATTTTGGGATCCTTTCTGCTCGGCTTAATCGTTAGTATCATCCGGCATTACCGCATCCCTGTTTTGGCGCAAGTAGCGACAGCCTATATTGAATTGTCACGCAATACGCCCCTTTTGATTCAACTCTTCTTTCTCTACTTCGGGCTTCCCCGAATAGGGATTGTCCTATCTTCAGAAGTCTGTGCTACTCTGGGACTGGTCTTTTTAGGAGGTTCCTACATGGCAGAATCTTTCCGAAGTGGGCTGGAAGCCGTCAGTCAAACCCAGCAGGAGATTGGATTGGCCATCGGTCTGACACCTCTACAGGTCTTTCGCTATGTGCTTCTTCCGCAAGCAACAGCGGTGGCCCTACCCTCTTTTAGTGCCAATGTCATTTTCCTGATCAAGGAAACCTCCGTTTTCTCAGCAGTGGCTTTGGCCGACCTCATGTACGTCGCCAAGGACTTGATTGGACTCTATTATGAGACAGACATTGCACTGGCCATGTTAGTAATTGCTTATCTGATTATGCTACTGCCCATCTCACTGGTCTTTAGCTGGATAGAAAGGAGGCTCCGCCATGCAGGATTCGGGAATCCAAGTACTCTTTCAGGGAAATAATCTCCTGAGAATCTTACAGGGATTGGGCGTTACGATTGGGATATCCATCCTGTCTGTCCTCTTATCCATGATGTTCGGAACAGTCATGGGAATCATCATGACCTCCCATTCTAGAATCGTACGCTTTTTGACACGATTGTATCTAGAATTTAT
>JAWHFN010000170.1:0-3472 GCA_032565555.1 Streptococcus mitis
CAAATCCTTCTCGTTCGAGGTCTGACAAGGCTCTTTGGATGGTGTTTGGATTGACACCGGCCTCGCTAGCCAGCTCTCTCACGGTTGGAAGTTGTTGATTGGGTTCCAGTGTATGGGAAATAATCTGAAGCTTGATTTTCTCCATAATCTGTAAATAGATGGGTTTTTTGTTGTCAAATGTCCAGGACATCTTGGTCTCCTTTCTTTTATCCTTTTGTCTTAATTAAATAATACAACAAAACAAAAAACTTGTCAAGCAAAAAGAAGAATTGTTTTGGGTATCGTTTAAAAAATGGTATAATGAAAAGAAAACGATAAGGAGGGAAAGGATGCGTTGTCCAAAATGTGGGGCTACCAAGTCAAGTGTTATCGATAGTCGCCAAGCAGAAGAAGGGAATACCATTCGTAGAAGACGTGAGTGCGATGAATGCCAACACCGTTTTACAACCTACGAACGAGTAGAAGAAAGAACTTTAGTGGTTGTTAAAAAAGATGGCACACGGGAACAATTCTCTAGAGATAAAATCTTTAATGGGATTATCCGCTCAGCCCAGAAACGTCCTGTGTCAAGTGATGAAATCAACATGGTAGTCAATCGTATCGAACAGAAACTCCGTGGTCGAAATGAAAATGAAATTCAAAGTGAGGACATTGGTTCACTCGTCATGGAGGAGTTGGCTGAATTGGACGAGATTACCTATGTACGTTTTGCCAGTGTCTATCGTAGTTTTAAGGATGTGAGTGAGTTAGAGAGCTTGCTCCAACAAATCACCCAGTCCTCTAAAAAGAAAAAGGAAAGATAAATGAAGCCAATTGACCGTTTTTCTTATCTAAAGAATAATCGGGTGTCGCAAGATACCTCATCTCTGGTACAGTGCTACCTCCCGATTATCGGTCAGGAGGCACTGAGCCTTTATCTTTATACGATTAGTTTTTGGGATAATGGCAGAAAGGAATACCTCTTTTCAAGCATTCTCAATCATCTCAATTTTGGGATGGACAGACTTTTAAAATCCTTGAAAATCCTATCTGCTTTTAATCTCTTGACCCTCTATCAAAAGGGTGATACCTATCAGATAGTTATCCATGCTCCTCTTTCAAGTCAGGATTTCTTGGAACATCCTGTTTATCGTAGACTCTTGGAGAAAAAAATTGGCGATGCCGCTGTGGAGGATTTGAGAGTTGAGAGTGCTGAGGGAGAAGAAATACCTGTCTCACTCAATCAAGTCTTTCCAGATTTGGCAGAGCTGGGAAGTCAAGAAGACCTTGGTCTCAAGAAGAAAGTGGCCAACGATTTTGACTTGGATCATTTTCGTCAGCTGATGGCTCGAGATGGACTTCGCTTTTCGGATGAACAGTCCGATGTCTTAAACCTTTTTGCCATCGCTGAGGAGAAGAAATGGACTTGGTTTGAAACTTATCAATTGGCCAAGTCAACAGCTGTTTTCCAGGTTATTTCAACAAAACGCATGCGGGAAAAAATCGCTCAAAAACCGATTTCCTCTGACTTTAGTCCTAAGGAAGCAACCATTATCAAGGAAGCCAAAAGTAAAACGGCCCTGCAGTTCTTGGCAGAAATCAAGCAAACACGTAAGGGAACCATTACCCAAACAGAAAGAGAACTCTTGCAACAGATGGCTGGCTTGGGCTTGCTGGACGAAGTCATCAATATCATTCTCTTGTTAACCTTTAATAAGGTAGATTCGGCAAATATCAATGAGAAATATGCCATGAAGGTAGCCAATGACTATGCCTATCAAAAGATACATTCGGCAGAAGAGGCAGTCTTGCGTATCCGTGAGCGGGGGCAGAAGAACCAGGTTCAAAAAAGCAGTAAACCCAGTCCTGCTAAGTCCAATGTACCCAAGTGGAGCAATCCAGATTATAAAAATGAAACCAGCGAGGAAACTCGTCTGGAACTAGAACGTAAGAAACAAGAACTATTAGCTCGATTAGAAAAAGGAGGAGATTAGATGGAAAGTGTCGGAGCCGTACTCAAACGTCAACCTAGCCGTTTTCATTATCAAGATTTGGTCCAGAAAATCATGAAGGACCCTGATGTTGCGGCCTTTATCCAGCAAGAATCCCTCAGCCCAGAGGAATTGAATCGCAGTATCTCCAAGTTTAATCAGTACATCACCGAGCGTGACAAGTTTCTCCGTGGTGATACGGATTATATTGCCAAAGGCTACAAGCCTATTTTGGTTATGAATCATGGCTATGCGGATGTTTCTTATGAAGAAACTCCTGAACTAATCGCGGCTGAAAAAGAAGCGGCTATTAAGAACCGTCTCAAGTTAATCAATCTGCCAGCCAGTCTCAAGCAAGCTAGTTTGGCTCAAGTAGACTTGGATGATTTGGGTCGCTTGCCAGTTTTTGAAAAGCTATTAGCCTTCGTGGAGCAATATCCAGCTATTCGAAAAGGTCTTTACCTATATGGAGACTTTGGTGTGGGTAAAAGTTTCATGGTGGCTGCCTTAGCCCATGATTTATCAGAAAAACGTGGTGTTTCATCCACTCTCCTCCACTATCCTAGCTTTGTCATAGATGTTAAAAATGCTATCGGTGATGGCAATGTCAAGACCTTGGTGGATGAGATTAAGCTTTCTGAAGTCCTGATTTTAGATGATATTGGTGCCGAGCAATCAACAGCTTGGGTGCGTGATGAAATCCTGCAGGTCATTCTCCAATATCGGATGCAGGAAAATTTACCGACCTTTTTCACCTCCAACTTCAACTTTGAAGAATTGGAGCAGCATTTCGCTAAAGGGAAACATGGAAATGACGAAACCTGGGAAGCCAGACGCGTCATGGAACGCATCCGTTATTTGGCAGAGGAGACTCGTTTAGAAGGAGTAAACCGTCGATGACAGAAACAATCAAATTAATGAAGGCTCATACTTCAGTGCGCAGGTTTAAAGAGCAAGCCCTTCCTCAGGAAGACTTGACTGAAATCCTGACAGCAGCCCAAATGGCCTCGTCTTGGAAGAATTTCCAATCCTACTCTGTGATTGTGGTACGAAGTCAAGAAAAGAAAGAGACTTTATATGAATTGGTGTCTCAAGAAGCCATTCGCCAGTCAGCTGTTTTCCTTCTCTTTGTCGGAGATTTGAACCGAGCGGAAAAGGGAGCCCGACTTCATACAGACTCATTCCAACCCCAAGGTGTGGAAGGTCTCTTTATTAGTTCAGTCGATGCGGCTCTTGCTGGTCAAAATGCCCTGCTGGCAGCTGAAAGCTTGGGCTATGGTGGTGTCATTATTGGCTTGGTTCGATACAAGTCAGAAGAAGTGGCAGAGCTCTTTAACCTGCCTGACTACACCTATCCTGTCTTTGGGATGGCACTAGGTGTGCCAAATCAAGAACATGAAGTCAAACCTCGCTTGCCATTGAATCAAGTGGTATTTGAGGAAGAATACCAAGAACAGTCAACTGAGGCAATCGAAGCTTATGACCGTGTACAGGCGGACTAT
>JAWHFN010000171.1:0-3448 GCA_032565555.1 Streptococcus mitis
TACCCATGATATACTAAGTCTAACCTAGCAGAAAGAGGAAAAATCATGAACAGTAAATTTTATAAAATGAGACGAAATCGCATGATTTCAGGAGTTCTGGCAGGTCTGTCAGACAAGTGGAACTTTGATGTTACCCTTGTTCGTTTCTTGTTTGCCATTTTTACAGTTGCAAACTTTGGACTTGGCGTGATTATCTATATCATCCTAGCTTCTATCATGCCAACCAAGGAAGAAATCGAAGCAGAAATGTACGGAACAGGCCCACGTAAACGCAAAGAAGCCCAAGCTATTGAAGAAAATGATGGATGGTTTTGGTGAGGTAGAAACAGTTATTTTACTGTTAGTCTATGAATTCGACTAATCTATTTTAAAATTTCTGAACCCTTGTATCTGCAAGGGTTTTCTTCTTACTTTCTTTTTATGGTAAAATATTTTTAATAAAATATCTACATTTCCCCCAATCTTACAAAAATGTAAGATTAAAGTCTCTTTTGTAAGGTTAGGTTATGGCAAGCAGTCTTTTTTTGATGTAAACTAGACTCATAAAGAACAAAGGAGTAACATCATGAAACAAACCTTACATAAGAAAACAAGAAAACCAAGTCACAAAGATATCGAGCGTGTTCAGCTGGGATGCGCTATGATGCAAGCAACATTTCATTTGATGGGATATTAAGAAAGGAGATTCTCATGACACTTTTAGATGTAAAACACGTTCAAAAAATTTATAAAACTCGTTTTCAGGGCAACCAAGTAGAAGCTCTCAAGGATATTCACTTTACCGTGGAAAAGGGTGACTACGTTGCCATCATGGGTGAGTCTGGTTCTGGTAAATCAACTCTTCTCAATATCCTAGCTATGCTGGATAAACCGACTCGTGGTCAGGTTTACTTGAATGGAACTGATACCGCAACCATCAAAAATTCACAGGCTTCTAGCTTCCGTCGTGAAAAGTTGGGCTTTGTCTTCCAAGACTTTAATTTACTAGATACTCTGTCTGTTAAAGACAATATCTTGCTTCCGCTTGTCTTGTCAAGAAGACCCATTACGGAGATGATGAAGAAATTGGTGGTGACAGCTGAGAATCTAGGCATCAACCAATTACAAGAGAAGTACCCTTACGAGATTTCAGGTGGGCAGAAACAGCGTGTAGCAGTAGCCCGTGCCATCATCACAGAACCTGAAATACTCCTTGCGGATGAGCCAACAGGAGCCCTTGATTCCAAGTCATCTGCAGCCTTACTTGATGTCTTTGATGAAATCAATGAGCGCGGCCAAACCATTCTCATGGTAACCCACTCAACAGCAGCAGCTAGCAGAGCTAAACGTGTACTCTTTATCAAGGACGGCATTCTTTACAATCAAATCTACCGTGGAGAGAAGACAGAGCGTCAGATGTTCCAAGAAATCTCTGATACCTTGACTGTCATGGCAAGCGAGGTGAATTAGTATGTTTCGATTAACCAATAAGTTAGCGGTATCCAACTTGATTAAAAACCGCAAACTCTACTACCCCTTTGCTCTGGCTGTTCTCTTGGCAGTCACCGTCACTTATCTCTTTTACTCCCTAACCTTCAATCCCAAGATTGCAGAAATTCGTGGAGGGACAACGATTCAGGCTACACTTGGATTTGGTATGTTTGTCGTCACCCTTGCGTCAGCCATTATCGTCCTCTATGCCAATAGTTTTGTCATGAAGAACCGTTCCAAGGAACTGGGAATTTATGGCATGTTGGGCTTGGAGAAGCGTCATCTAATCAGTATGACCTTTAAGGAGTTGGTGCTATTTGGAATTCTAACTGTTGGAGCAGGTATCGGTATTGGAGCCTTATTTGACAAGTTGATTTTCGCCTTCTTACTCAAACTGATGAAATTGAAGGTTGAACTGGTCGCTACCTTCCAGATGAAAGTTGTCATTTCAGTGTTGGTAGTCTTTGGATTGATTTTCCTAGGCCTCATGTTCCTGAATGCCCTACGAATCGCCCGCATGAATGCTCTCCAGCTCTCTCGTGAAAAAGCTAGTGGGGAGAAAAAAGGTCGCTTTCTTCCTCTCCAAACCATTCTTGGATCCATTAGTTTAGGGATTGGATATTATCTTTCCCTTACTGTAAAAGACCCCCTTACAGCCCTAACAACCTTCTTCTTAGCTGTTTTGTTGGTTATCTTTGGAACCTATCTCTTGTTTAATGCAGGGATTACCGTTTTCCTCCAAATCTTAAAGAAAAATAAGAAATACTATTACCAACCAAATAACCTCATCTCTGTTTCCAACTTGATTTTCCGTATGAAGAAAAATGCGGTTGGACTAGCAACCATCGCTATCTTGTCAACAATGGTTTTGGTAACCATGTCAGCAGCGACAAGCATTTTCAATTCCGCAGAATCCTTTAAAAAAGTTCTAAATCCTCATGATTTTGGGGTTTCAGGACAAAATGTTGAAAAAGAAGATTTGGACAAACTCTTGAGCCAGTTTGCAAGTGACAAAGGTTATAAGATTAAAGAGAAAGAAGTGCTTCGTTACACTTACTTTGGTGTTGCAAATCAAGAAGGAACCAAGTTAACACTTTTTGAAAAAGGACAAAATCGTGTCCAACCCACAACAGTTTTCATGGTATTTGACCAAAAAGATTATGAGAATATGACTGGTCAAAAACTGTCTCTATCAGGAAATGAGGTCGGACTCTTTGCAAAGAATGAGGGAGTTAAAGAACAGAAAACTCTAACTCTGAATGATCATCAATTTTCTGTCAAAGAAGAATTTAATAAAGATTTCATTGTGAACCATGTCCCAAATCAGTTTAATATTTTGACTGCTGATTACAATTACCTTGTTGTTCCTGATTTACAAGCCTTTTTGGACCAATTCCCAGATTCGGCTATCTATAATCAGTTTTACGGAGGCATGAATGTAAATGCCAGCGAAGAAGAACAATTCAAGGTCGCTGACGAGTATGATAAATACCTCGATCAGTTTAATGCTCAATTAAACACGGAAGGTAGCTATGTGTATGGTAGCAATCTAGCAGATGCTAGTTCTCAGATGAGTGCTCTCTTTGGTGGTGTCTTCTTTATCGGTATTTTCCTATCCATTATCTTTATGGTCGGAACCGTACTGGTCATCTACTACAAACAAATTTCTGAAGGCTATGAAGACCGTGAGCGCTTTATTATCTTGCAGAAAGTCGGTTTAGATCAAAAGCAAATCAAGCAAACCATCAACAAACAGGTTTTAACTGTTTTCTTCCTTCCTTTGCTCTTTGCCTTCATACATCTAGCCTTTGCCTACCATATGCTTAGTCTGATTTTAAAAGTGATTGGTGTAATAGATACGAATATGATGTTGATTGTGACCTTGTCTATCTGCGCTATCTTCCTCATCGCCTATGTGCTGATTTTCATGATTACTTCAAGAAGTTATCGCAAGATTGTGCAAATGTAAAAAAAAATA
>JAWHFN010000172.1:0-3435 GCA_032565555.1 Streptococcus mitis
CAAGTTACGAAAGTTAAAAACAACCGTTATTTTACATAACTTATCTTATGTAATTCTATTCTTTGTTATATGTTTTACGGATGGCATCTTTGATGCTTTCAACTGTTGGAATCATTGCATTTTCTAGGTTTTGTGCATAAGGCATTGGCACATCTTCTCCTGCACAACGGCGGATTGGTGCATCTAGATAGTCAAATGCTTCTGATTCTGAAATAATAGCTGAAATCTCACCGATATAGCCGCTTGTTTTGTGGGCATCGTTGACCAGAACAACCTTACCAGTCTTCTTAACTGAGTTAATAATGATATCCTTATCAAGAGGAACAAGGGTACGTGGGTCCACGATTTCAACAGAAATTCCCTCTTCTGCTAATTCTTCAGTAGCTTGAACTACACGGCGAAGCATTTTTCCGTAAGTAACAACTGTTACATCCGTTCCTTCACGTTTGATTTCCCCAACTCCAAGTGGGATCGTATAGTCTGGATCAACTGGTACTTCGCCTTTTTGGTTAAATTCTGACTTGTACTCAAGAATAATAACTGGGTTGTTATCACGGATAGAAGACTTAAGCAGTCCTTTCATGTCCGCAGGTGTTCCTGGGGCTACAACCTTAAGTCCAGGAATGTGAGTAAACCAAGATTCCAATGATTGTGAGTGCTGAGCTGCAGATCCAACTCCATTACCAGCTGCACAGCGGACAGTCATTGGAACCTGACCTTTACCACCAAACATGTAACGAGTTTTAGCAGCTTGGTTGACGATATTGTCCATGGCAATAACAGAAAAGTCCATGAAGGTCATATCGACGATTGGACGAAGTCCTGTCATGGCTGCTCCTGCTGCTGCTCCAGAGATGGCAGCTTCAGAAATCGGACAGTCACGAACACGTTCTGGACCAAATTCTTCAAGCATTCCAACAGAAGTACCGAAGTCTCCTCCAAAGACACCGACATCTTCTCCCATCAAGAACACATTTTCATCGCGACGCATTTCCTCAGACATAGCAAGGATAATGGTGTCACGGAAGGACATTGTTTTTGTTTCCATTTTATCTCTTTCTCCTTAGTCTGCGTAAATATCTTCAAATGCTGATTCAAGCGGTGGGAATGGACTTTCTTCCGCAAATTTGACAGAAGCTTCTACTGCTTCCTTGACTTGCGCTTGGATTTCTTCCAATTCCTCGGCACTCGTAATAGTGTTTTCGATGAGGTACTTGCGAAGGTTTTCGATTGGGTCTTTTTGTTTCCACAATTCCACTTCTTCACGCGTACGATATTTACCAGGGTCTGATGATGAGTGACCAAGCCAGCGGTAAGTTACACTTTCAATCAAGACTGGACCGTTGCCACCGCGAACATGGTCTACGGCTTTTTTAAACCCTTCGTAGACGTCAATGACATTGTTACCGTCTTCGATGAACATTCCAGGAATTCCATAAGCGGCGCTACGTTGATGGATATGCTCTACATTGGTCATTTTCTTGATATCCGCAGAGATACCGTAACCGTTGTTAATGCAGTAGAAAATGACTGGCAGGTTCCAAATAGAAGCCATATTTACTGCTTCGTGGAAAACACCTTCGTTGGTCGCACCATCTCCAAAGAAGCAGACAACGATTTTACCGGTATTTTGCATTTGCTGACTGAGGGCTGCACCAACAGCGATTCCCATACCACCACCTACGATACCATTGGCACCAAGGTTACCAGCATCAAGGTCAGCAATATGCATAGATCCACCTTTACCTTTACAGGTTCCAGTGTATTTTCCAAGGATTTCAGCCATCATTCCGTTGAGGTCAATTCCTTTGGCAATAGCTTGTCCGTGACCACGGTGGTTTGAGGTAATTAAATCATCTGGATTGAGAGCCAACATAGCACCCACATTAGCTGCCTCTTCTCCAACAGAAAAGTGCGTCATTCCGGGCACTTTCCCTTTCTTTACTAATTGTGCAATTTTTAAGTCCATACGACGGATTTCTTCCATCTTTCGGAACATTTCTAGCAAAAGATTTTTATCTAAAGTTGACATCTTCTTGCCTTTCTAACTTTCTTCTTACCTTACTATTTTACCGTTTTTAGCAAATACTGTCAAAGTTTTTCTAAAAGAAATTTCACAAATTAAAAAAGAAAATCCCATAGGAATAAGGGATTTTCTCATTAAGAATATTTTTTCACAAACTTTTTAGCGTTTAGATTTTGCTAAAGATTCAAATCTCTTCATAATCACAGTTAAACGCCAACGGTAGAGAACCCCACTCACAATTAGACTAATAATCAAGCCGATCCAGTAAGAATAAGCTCCAAAATCTGTTAGGGAATCAAATAGCATAGCCACTGGGATTGCTACGCCCCAATAGCCAACCAAACCAAGGTAAAAAGGAATAACTGTATCCTTATACCCCCGTAAAATTCCCTGAAGCGGTGCCGCAAAGGTATCTGCTAACTGGAAGAAAAGACTATAAGTCAAAAAACGCGCTGTCAGATCGATAAATTCTGGGTCGTTACCATAAAGACTGGCCACATTTCCCCTAAAAATGTAAAGGAAAGATAAGGTGAAGGCCGCAAAAATGAGGGCAGTCCATCTTCCTAGACCAATATAGGTTTTCGCATCATCAAATCGCTTGGCTCCCACTTCATAGGAAACGACAATGGCCATAGCCGATGAGATACTCATAGGAAAGGCGTACATGAGACTTGAAAAGTTCATGGCTGACTGGTGACTAGCGATAATCAAGGACGAGAACTTAGCCATAATCAAACCAACCACGGAAAAGATAGCCACTTCCGCAAAGACAGTTCCCCCAATAGGCAGACCCAATCGAACTCCTTCCTTGATTTTATCCATATTAAGTGGAATTCGTTTCTCAAGATGTAGGGCTTTGAGCTTCTCCTGTTTAAATAGAACCAGAACAGAAATTCCCAGCAAGACCCAGTAGGCTAAAGAAGTACCTAAACCAGAACCAGCACCTCCCAGTTCTGGAACACCAAAGGCTCCGAAAATCAAGAGATAATTAAATCCACTATTGAGAGGGAGTAACAAAAGCATGAGGTACATGGACAGTTTGGTCAAGCCCAGCGAATCCAGCAAGGAACGAATGACACTAAAAAGCAACAGGGGGATAATTCCGATAGATAAAAACCAAAGATAGCGAACCGCTACTGCCGCCACAGGAGCTTCTAACCCAATATGATTCAAGACAGGTGGTGCCAAGAAAAGCACCATCCCCAGCAAGAGCACGGATAGGCCCAAAGCCAAATAAATAAATTGGTAAAAATCAGACGCAACTTCTTCCTTTTTACCTCGACCAAGATGGTGACCAATAATAGGCACCAGGGCTGACACAATCCCTGTCAGAAATGTAAAGAAAGGATTCCAGATACTGGTTGCCATAGACACACCAGCCAAGTCCATGGTATTGTATTGGCCAGTCA
>JAWHFN010000173.1:0-3412 GCA_032565555.1 Streptococcus mitis
AAAAGCTAGCAAGGTCATTACTTTGGCACTGGCATCTGACACATTGTGTTGAATCAGACCTACTGAAAGAAAGACGACATTCCCAGTTTGTCCAGCCACAAGAGTGTTCCCTCGCACAATAAACGTATAGGCATCTACATATCCTGCACAAAAAGTCAAAAAAAGCGCTAGCCTCTTAGACTGACGTGATATTTTTCTTATAGGTAATAGCCTCATTTTTCCTCCCATTTCATTTACTCATCTCATTATTGTACCACTTTCTTTGGGAAAGTCCTAGTAGCTTATTTGAAATTTTTTACCCTCTGTTGGATAGTCCCGTCTATCTGTGTTATAATGAAAGAAGGATTTGAAATCGGAAAAGGAGTAACTATGCTTAAATTAGGTGTCATCGGAACAGGGGCTATCAGCCACCACTTCATAGAAGCAGCCCATTCCAGTGGAGAATACAAGCTGGTCGCAGTCTATTCTAGAAAACTAGAAACTGCGGCAACCTTTGCTTCTCGCTATCAGAATATCCAACTCTTTGATCAAGTAGAGGATTTCTTGAAGAGCTCCTTCGATGTGGTCTATATTGCTAGCCCAAACTCCTTGCATTTTGCTCAGGCAAAAGCTTCATTGACTGCAGGTAAACATGTCATTCTTGAAAAGCCAGCTGTCACTCAGCCGCAAGAATGGTTGGATTTGATTCAAACAGCTAAGAAAAATCACTGTTTTATCTTCGAAGCAGCTCGCAATTACCATGAAAAAGCTTTCACTATCATCAAAAACTTTTTAGCAGACAAACAAATTTTGGGAGCAGATTTGAACTATGCCAAGTATTCTTCCAAAATGCCTAACTTGTTGGCTGGACAGACACCAAATGTCTTCTCAGATCGTTTTGCTGGCGGTGCTCTCATGGATTTGGGTATTTATCCTCTCTACGCTTCCGTTCGTCTTTTTGGGAATGCCGAGGACGCGACCTATCAGGCTCAACAGCTTGACAATAGCATTGACCTGAATGGAGACGGAATCCTCTTCTACCCAGACTTTCAAGTTCATATCAAAGCTGGGAAAAACATCACTTCCAATCTTCCTTGCGAAATTTATACGACAGATGGTACCTTGACCCTCAACACGATTGAGCATGTTCGCTCGGCTATTTTTACCGACCATCAAGGCAATCAAGTCCAACTCCCTATCCAACAGGCTCCTCATACAATGACTGAGGAAGTCGCTGCATTTGCACACATGATCCAGCAACCAGATCTGAATCTCTACCAAACTTGGCTGGAAGATGCAAGTTCTGTTCATGAACTACTATTTACTATGCGCCAGACTGCTGGCATTAGATTTGAGGCAGAAAATGAAAACTAAACTACCGACTGAATGGCAAGAACTGAGTGACCAACTCGGTTTCCAAGGATTCACCTCCATTCAAACTCAACTATTTGAGCCCCTTCTTGCTGGAGAAAATCTTCTAGGAGTGAGCCCAACAGGAACTGGTAAGACCCTAGCTTACCTCCTACCAAGTCTTCTCAGACTACAAAAGAAAAAAGCCCAACAACTCTTGATTCTAGCACCAAATACTGAGCTTGCTGGACAGATTTTTGATGTATGTAAAACGTGGGCTGAAGCTATCAGCTTGACAGCCCAACTCTTTCTATCAGGTTCAAGTCAAAAACGTCAAATTGAACGCCTAAAAAAAGGACCAGAAATTCTGATTGGAACCCCTGGTCGTATCTTTGAACTAATTAAATTGAAAAAAATCAAGATGATGAATGTGGAAACCATCATCCTAGATGAATTCGACCAATTGCTAGATGATTCTCAGATACACTTTGTCGAGAAAATTACTCACTACGCACCTCGTGACCACCAACTTGTCTATATTAGTGCGACAACCAAGTTTGACCAAAAGAAGATTGCGCCTAACACACGTACCATTGATCTCTCTGACCAAAAATTGGACAATATCCAGCATTTCTACATGCAGGTAGATCAACGTCACCGAGTGGATATGCTACGAAAACTGGCTCATGTTGAGGATTTCCGTGGTCTGGTCTTCTTTAACAGCCTATCAGACCTTGGAAGTTCAGAAGAAAAACTACAGTATCGGGATATCTTGGCTGTTTCCCTCGCTAGTGATGTCAATGTCAAATTTAGAAAAGTCATCTTAGAAAAGTTTAAAGACAAGCAACTAACCCTGCTTCTTGCAACTGACCTTCTGGCTCGTGGAATTGATATCGATAGCCTCGAATGTGTTGTAAACTTTGATGTCCCGAGAGATATCGAAACCTACACACACCGTGCTGGCCGTACTGGCCGTATGGGCAAGGAAGGTTATGTTATCACTCTAGTCACTCATCCAGAAGAGCTTAAAAAACTCAAAAAATTCGCAAGTGTCCGTGAAATTATCCTAAAAAATCAAGAACTCTATATCAAATAAAGCCCAATTGCTCTATGCACATCTAGTGTATAGAGCTTTTTTATGTAAACAATTCTTCAATTTTAGTTCAATATCAGAAAAAAGAACCTTGCAATGCAAGATTCTTTTAGTGTCTGACTTAAATAATTGTTCTTCTGGGAACTAAATCGAATTAAGCTTCGATTTCTGTAACCATACCTGAACCAACAGTACGTCCACCCTCACGGATAGAGAATGTAGTACCTTGTTCTACGGCGATTGGGTGGATCAACTCAACGTCGATTGTCACGTTATCACCAGGCATTACCATTTCAGTACCTGCTGGAAGTTCGATTGAACCTGTAACGTCAGTAGTACGGAAGTAGAATTGTGGACGGTAGTTGTTGAAGAATGGAGTGTGACGTCCACCTTCTTCTTTAGTAAGGATGTAGACTTCACCTTTAAATTTAGTGTGTGGGTTGATTGAACCTGGTTTAGCAATAACTTGTCCACGTTCGATTTCATCACGTTGAACACCACGAAGAAGGACACCTACGTTATCTCCGGCAAGACCTTCGTCAAGTTGTTTACGGAACATTTCAACACCAGTAACAACTGCTTTTTGAGTTTCTTCTTTGATACCAACGATTTCGATTTCGTCGTTGACTTTAACGATACCACGGTCGATACGTCCTGAAGCAACTGTACCACGTCCAGTGATTGAGAATACGTCTTCGACTGGAAGAAGCAATGGTTTGTCAGTGTCACGTTCTGGTTCTGGGATGTACTCATCAACTGTGTTCATCAATTCCATAACGATGTCTTCGTATTTAGTGTCACCTTCAAGGGCTTTAAGAGCTGAACCTTGGATAACTGGAAGATCGTCACCTGGGAAGTCGTATTCTGACAATAGGTCACGGATTTCCATTTCAACCAATTCAAGCAATTCTTCGTCGTCAACCAAGTCAACTTTGTTCATGAAGACGATAAGGTGTTTAACACCAACCTGACGTGAAAGAAGGATGTGCT
>JAWHFN010000174.1:0-3390 GCA_032565555.1 Streptococcus mitis
CCATGTCTGAACGTATCACTTTATTAGCTAATCTAGGATATCCTTTAGAAAAACACTTGGCAGTTTATCATCAAATGTTGGATTGGGTACTTTATAATGGTCCAATTAATGGACTTTCAGATACACAGTCTTATAAAGAGTTTGAGATGAAAAAAAGACTTTTAAATCAATTTCTGAGACAAGAGTTAAGTGAAAAGAAAGCGATTGTCCTGGCGGCGAATTATGTCTATGTAGACCAAGTATTGACCACGATTAAATCTATCTGTTATCACAATCGTTCGCTTCGTTTTTATCTGATTAATAGCGATTTTCCTAATGAATGGATCAAGCAAATAAATAAGCGCTTAGAGAAGTTTGATTCAGAAATTATCAATTGTCGGGTAACGTCTGAGCAAATTTCACGTTATAAAACGGATATCAGTTACACAGTTTTTTTACGCTATTTCGTAGCTGATTTCGTGCAAGAAGACAAGGCCCTTTACTTGGACTGTGATTTAGTTGTAACGAAAAATCTGGATGATTTGTTTTCTACTGACTTACAAGATTATCCTTTGGCTGCTGTTCGAGATTTCGGGGGCAGAGCCTATTTCGGTCGGGAAATGTTTAATGCAGGTGTTCTCTTAATTAATAATGACTTGTGGAAACAAGAACAGATGACTCAAAGGTTGATTGATTTAACCAATGAATGGCATGATAAGGTGGATCAGGCTGATCAAAGTATTTTAAATATGCTTTTTGAACATAAATGGTTGGAATTAGACTTTGATTATAATCATATTGTCATTCATAAGCAGTTCACTGATTATCAATTACCTGCAGGTCAGGATTATCCTGGTATTATTCATTATCTTTCTCATAGGAAACCGTGGAAGGAATTGGCGGCTCAAACCTATCGCGATGTTTGGTGGTATTACCATAATCTAGAATGGACAGAATTGGGACAAAATCATCATTTACATCCATTACAAAAATCTCATCTTTATCCTATAAAGGAACCGTTCACTTGTCTCATCTATACAGCTTCAGACCATATTGAACAAATTGAAACATTGATTCAATCCTTACCAGCCATTCAGTTTAAGATAGCAGCTAGAGTAATGGTTAGTGATAAATTAGCACAGATGACAGTTTATCCAAACGTGACCATTTTTAACGGAATTCACTATTTGGTAGATGTCGATCATGAGTTGGTCGAAACGAGCCAAGTACTTTTAGATATTAATCATGGTGAAAAAACGGAGGAAATTCTCAATCAATTTGCAAGACTTGGGAAACCTATTTTATCCTTTGAAAACACCAAATCCTACGAAGTTGGTCAGGAAGTATATGCTGTTGACCAGGTTCAGGCAATAATTGAGAAATTAAGAGAAATAAGCAAATGAAGGAAAAACATCTATTAGGAGATGCTCTGATTTTGACGATTAGTGATCAGATTGAACAGTTGGATTATCTCCTAGAAAACTTGCCAAACATCTGTTTTCAAATTGCAGCCCCTGTCCAGTTTTCCGAGAAAATCCGTATCTTAGAAATGAACTATAATGTCCGTCTCCTAACGGTTACAAATGAAGAACAGCTAAACTTTCTAATCAATACGTGTGACTTTCTACTAGATATCAATCACTTTCAAGAAGTGGATGCTATTGTATCAAGGTTTGTACAGGCTGGGAAACCTGTCTTTGCATTTAATAATACAGCCCATGGAAATCAGGGGCAGGAAGTTTTCCTATCAAGTACACCAGATAAATTGGTTTCTAGAGTGAGAGAGTGTCTGAATGAATTCAGTGTGGGAGTCAATCATCAAGAAAAAATCATTCAAGATGGGACTTGGAATGTATTTCAAATCGATGATAAGGCAAACTTGCTTGTAGGAGCCAATGTCATTTGCAGAAATTTTGAAAATTTCCATGTTTCTTCTGGTAAGTTAATACTGCATGATGGTGTTTTTATCAATAACTCTTGTAGTTTTAACTGTATGGAAAGAATTGAAATCGGGGCAGGTACCATGATGGGGGAAGGTGTCCGTTTTTATGACCACGATCATATTTATACTGCCGAAACAATCGAAAAATGGCAGTGGACTACAGCACCAATTAGAGTTGGAAGAGATTGTTGGATAGGAAGTAATGTCACGATTTTAAAAGGAGTGATGATTGGGGAGAATACCGTTATCGGAGCAGGTTGTCTCATACGCAATGATGTTCCGGCAAACAGTGTGATTTATAATGATGGGCATCTTGTTGTAAAAGAAAGAAGATAATGTGGAGCTATGGATACAAAAAAAGCAATCGTTTTAGGGGCAGATAATAATTATCGTGACAAGTTGGAAACAACTATTAAATCTATATGTTACCATAATAGAGATTTGAAATTTTATATTTTTAATGAAGATATCCCCAAAGAGTGGTTTTATCTAATGGAGAAGAGATTAGAAAAACTTAACTGTGAAATTTTGAATATAGAAATTGATGCAGAAAAAGTAAAGCATTTTTCTACTCCTGATGAACACATCAAGTACATGACTTATTTTCGCTATTTTATTGCAGAATTTGTGAAAGAAGATAGAACCTTGTATTTGGACTGTGATATGGTTGTTCATGGGAATATAAATCCATTATTTCAGAAAGATTTCGAAGGAAATTATATAATCGCCGTTCCAGATGGTTGGTATAAAAATATTTTTAATGCAGGAATGATGATGGTAAATGTTCACAAGTGGAAAACTGATAATATTTGTCAAAATCTTTTAGAGTTGACTGCAGAAAAGCATCAAGAAGTTTATGGGGATCAAGGAGTCTTAAATTTATTATTTGAACATAAGTGGAAAAAAGTATCCCCTCATTATAATTTTATGGTTGGACTTGATACCTTGGCTTATTGGGCTCAAAAGCCAGAGTGGTTTTTAAATAGTTGGGATGAAAACTATAAACCTGCTATTATTCATTTTGAAGGTAAAGATAAGCCGTGGAATGATTCATTAAAAACAAGATATAGAGAATTGTGGTGGTTTTATAATGGTTTGGATTGGCAAACTATTTTGTCGCAAGTTGATAGCAAACCAACTACGTTCAGTGAAATTGCATCAGTTTGCTTATTCCATACGGCTATTTTTACAGATACACAAGATTTGGAACATATAGAATATCTAGTAGAAAACCTCTCTAATGTTCACTTTCACATTTTTGCCCGTAGTTATTTTGGACCGAGAGTACAAGTATTGAACTGTTTTAAAAATGTATCTCTTTATCCCAATTATACACCGTATCAATCTCAAGAAATGCTGAGTAAGTTAGATTTTTATCTAGATATCAATCATAACCAGGAAATAGATAATATTATTTCAAAAGTTCATGGTCTATCGAAACCGATATTTGCTTTTGAGAATACGAGTCA
>JAWHFN010000175.1:0-3379 GCA_032565555.1 Streptococcus mitis
TATATCTTTTTATTGTTACAGACTCTTTTTCCGAAGTCATCAGTTTTCTCTGAACTATCGGCTCAATATGGAGTCGGAAAACCATTATGGATTTATTCATATATTGCCATGATTTTTTTATTTAGTATTGCCTTTGCTTTTGTTAATATGAGTGGAGATCAAATATCCGATCGTATGAAGAAATCTGGAGAGTATATCTATGGAGTTTACCCAGGAGAGGAAACAAGTCGTTTTATTAATCGATTGGTGTTGCGCTTTTCGATCATAGGAGGAATCTTTAATGTTTTGATGGCAGGTACTCCAATGTTATTTGTTTTATCTGATGAAAAGTTATTGAGGATTGCTATGATTCCAGGTTTATTTATGATGTTTGGAGGTATGATTTTTACAATTAAAGATGAAATGAAAGCTCTGAGACTAAATGAAACCTATAAACCCTTGATTTAGGAGGCTTTTATGTATTATTTTATACCAGCTTGGTATGGTTCAAGCCGTCAATGGCATGCTGATTTGACTCCATGGTATTATTCACAATTTAAGCTTGAATTTGATGATACTTTCAATCAAATTAGGCTTTTTCAAAGACAAGGGATACCGTCTCGCTTACTAGTATTAGCCTATCAGCCACATTTGCGTTATTTTTTACATAGACATGGTGTTTTAGAGACAGAAGTCTATTCCATCTTTGATGACATGCAAGACTTGCATGATATACACACCCAGGTTCTTAATCTCAGAGATATAGAGTGGGATAGTGATTGCCAGTTTCTGTATAGTCCATTTGCAATAGTAGTTCAAAAAAATAGTAAAAAGTATGCAAAGGTGGAGCATGGTGTAGAAGGATTTATCAGTGATATCCAATATTTTGATGATAGTGGTCAGATAAGTAAGCACTACATTATGGATGATCGTGGGTTTGTATCAAGTGTCATTTATTTTGATAATGGACAGCCTATATATCAAGACTATTTAGATTCAAAAGGCATCTGGCGCTTTAGAGAGCATTTAAACGAGGGAGGACGAGTAGAGGTAAACCCAATATTTGGCTATCGTTTTAAACAGCTTCACTATACTGATATGAGTCAACTAATCGCAGAATATTTTGATAAATATCTGCAAACACAACAGAAAAAACAGGATATTTTCATCATCCCTTCTCACCCTCATCATGACCAATTTATCTTCAGTTGTTTACCAAGTGATACTGCTAAAATTTTGAGTCTTTTCATTAATCGGAATGCTCAATCTAGTTTTAAAGATTTAGCTTCATCATTTGAACAAGCAGACCTAGTCCTAGTAGATAGAGAGGATAGTTTACAACTTTTACAGGAACTATATCCTGAACTTTCTAATAAATTTTACCATCTTTCTCCTTTTGATACACGTTTACGTCTGGGGCGAAGTCAAACAAGAAAAGAGTCTATTATTTATTATCAACTTGATTTTAACGAAGAAATTGATAGGGAAGCATTGACTCAAGTTTTGTTATTTATTGCTGAAACAAAAAATACAGAGGTCATTTTTGGAGCCTTTTCTGCTAGTCAGGAACAGATGAAAGATGTGGAGGCTTTTGTTCATGAAATTATTCAAGAGAAAATTCATACTGATAGTTTAGAAAAAGGAATAGACTATGGAGATGCGGAAAATCCTTTAGAAGAAAATCAAGAGAAGGAACTACGTTTTCAATTTGTCAATATGAATGATGAGTTGGATTTGATTAAGACATTAGAGTTTGTTCGTTTGATTGTGGATCTTAATAAACAACCTCATCTCTATACTCAAATAGCGGGTATTAGTGCGGGAATTCCTCAGATTAATCGGGTTGAAACTGTTTATGTAGAACATTTGAAAAATGGCTATTTACTTTCAGATGTGACAGAGTTTTCAACGGCTGCACATTACTATATAGATAGATTGAAAGAATGGAACCAGGCCTTGGTTTACTCTATTGATAAAATTAAGGAGCATACTGGTCAACGTTTCTTAGATAAACTGCATCATTGGATTGAGGAGGTTACAGATGTCAAAGGATTATAAAATCCTACAGATAGGGATTGATAATTGGGCTCATCACTATGAAATTCCTGAAAACATGGATTGGTATTATTTTTGCCCCAATTCACCGCTAGCCCTCCGAAAAATGATGGAAATGGATAGCATCACAAATTTTCATGCAATTTTGATAGAAGATGGTCAGTATATAAGAGATTTATTACCTTTTGTGCACCATATCGAACCCTATACTCTACTTTATAATCAAGAGTTTAAAACGACAGATTTGGGTATTCTTGATTGCTTAAAAAAGCGTTGTGCTCAGGCTGTAGATTTCTCAGATCCCCAGCAATTAATCAATGATTTATCAACTTCTCTCTTTGGTGGGGGATATGGAGATAAATTATTTCCATCTAGTATCCAAATTCATCCATCTTTTGAAGGTTCTATTTCTTATCAAGGATTTGAACACGTGACTTTGGAAGGGAATTTTGGAGAGGATTTCCAACAACTAGCTTACTGGTCTAATAATTTTATATTATACAAAAACTTAGCAATTGAGCTATGGCTAGAGTATGAAAAACAGGGTAATTGTGAGTTACGATTGGTTATTCGTAAGATATGGAGCGGGTCTGTTGATGAAATTTTTGAAGAAATCCTAGTGAATGAAAATGACCTAGAGCAAGCACTTGTTATGGAAAATAAAGATGGGGATTGCTATCTTGCCATATCTGTAGAAGCACGAGGTCAGGGAATTTTAACGATTGGTAATCTTCATCAGCGCTGGAGTCGTAAGCAGTTCGGGAAGTTTGTTTTAGGGGGAAATATCATTCATGATAGCAAACGAGATGAAATCAACTACTTTTTCCATCCGGGTGATTTTAAGCCACCTTTAGCTGTTTATTTTGCCGGTTTTCGTCCTGCCGAGGGATTTGAAGGATATTGGATGATGAAAAATTTAGGATGTCCTTTTCTTCTATTCTCAGATCCTCGTCTTGAGGGAGGAGCCTTTTATCTTGGTAGTCAAGAATTAGAAAGTAAGGTAAAACAAACAATTCAATACTACTTAGATTATCTTGGTTTGACATCTAAAGATTTGATTTTATCAGGTCTTTCCATGGGAACTTTTCCGTCTCTCTATTATGCAGCCACTTTTGAACCGCGTGCAGTTATTGTCGGGAAGCCATTAGCTAATATTGGAACTATTGCAAGACGAGGGCGTTTAGAGGCACCAGGAGTATTTAATACAAGTTTTGATGTTCTGAGACATCAGACGGGCGGAGTTAGTTTTCAACATATGGAAGATTTGGATCAAACTTTTTGGAATGCTTTTAAAAAGGCTAGTTTCACCCAGACAACTTTTGGTTTGTCCTATATGAAGGATGAA
>JAWHFN010000176.1:0-3370 GCA_032565555.1 Streptococcus mitis
CTTGACTTGTAGACTTGATTAATAACCGTATAATTGGCGAACTCTTTTCCTACAAACTGTTTGATCCCTTCTTTGCGCGCTTGTTCTATTGTCAGAGTAACTGCCGAATAGCTAGCTGGAAGAATCAACAATACAATCAAAGAAATCAAGCCAATTCTCATTTTAATGCTCAGCTCTTTAAATGAAGTTAAAGGAGATTTTCTCATCAAAATTCTTGTTCCAACAATGTTGGCTAGCATGATAAAGACACAGTTGATCAAGAAAAGATAGAGAGCCCCCAATAAAAATCGTACATTCCCATTAGCTAAACCATAGCCAGCAGTACAGATAGGCGGCATCAAAGCTGTAGCAATGGCTACTCCTGGCACGATATTGTTTGCTTCTTTTTTCCTTGAACCGATCACACCAGCAATCCCACCAGCAATAGCAATGAGAACATCCCAAATGGTTGGAGAGGTTCGTGCGATCAACTCGCTACTTGCATAAGACAAGGGAGAAATCCAGAAATACAGAGTCGAGACAAGCAAACTGACCAACACTTGAGTCAATAAAACCTCTAGAGATTGCTTGATTAAACGCGTATCAAAAATAGCTAAACCGAATCCCAGTCCAACAATCGGTGTCATGAGAGGTGAAATTAACATGGCTCCAATAATAACAGCTGTTGAATTCATATTTAGACCGATAGAGGCAATAAAAATTGCACACATCAAAATCGCTGTATCTCTCAATCGAACATGAAGGTCATCGTATAATTTCTCACGGTATTCCCGTGTTGAATAATTGGCAGTCATTTGTCCTCTCCTCTTTCCTTATTTAAATCGGTATAATAATTAATAATAACAGCTGATAAACAGCCAAAAAATATGAGCCCATAAATCGTCAAGAAGACACTGGTAATCCTTCCAATCAAGGTCACAGCTAGGAGATCCCCGTAGCCGACAGTCGTCGAAGTCACAAAAGCATACCAAAGACCGTCTCCGTAATTTGTGATAGCAGGTTCAACTAGGAAAAGCACGCCTCCTGACCCAAAAACAAAGGTCACAAAACTCAGAGCAAACCGAGTAAAACCCGTAACCTGTATAATATGCCATAACATTTTTAAACGTCTCATTTGTTCTCCTTATTCATACTAGCTCCTGACCGAGCCGTTTTTTCCAATAATCAAAGTGAAGATAGGACATGATCTCCATCAGAGAAAGATAGACAAACTGATAGATCTGATTTAAGCTGATTATCAACTGATATTGTTTGAAAAATGACTGGAAGAAAGACCAGATATGACTGTCTTGAATCAGTCCCTTCTTAACATCAGACAGGATATTAGCTAAAGCTCCCAAGGACTGAAACGGTAAATCCTTGACATTTATATAGATCCGGTCCACCACATCATTCAGACTGGTATCTTGGATGGCATGAAATTCTCCAAAGAGAACTCCTGCCGCTCCAAGAGTAGAAACAAATTCCACCAAATAATTTCTGAGGAAATTTTCTCAACCTTTTCCCATAATGTGTTTAGTGCCATCCATAACGATCCCAACCAGAAAAAGGAAAGAAAACAAGCAAAGAAATTTTGCCGTAAATCCCAAAAAGCTTCAAGACTTGGTGTTGTTGGTTTTTCTAACTCTAAAATCAAGATGGTCATAATAATTGCTAGAACAGCATCTGTCAATACAATTAATCTGTCTTTCTTCATCGGATTGCATCCCCTTTCTTTTTTGTAACATTCTATCTTATCGCATAATATTGGATATTCTTTCATAATCCGACTACAAACAAAAATAAACCAAAAAGTCTGTCCCTATTATGCTATATTTAACTCTAGAAGTATTCATCCATCTAATTAATAAATATATCATATTTCACAATAAATGAATACTATCAAAGATTCATCCCCTTTCACTTCATCATTTAGTGTTGCTTAGATTTATCAAAAACAACCTGCTATAAGTAAGAAAGAGGAAGATACAAGAAAAACACGGCGTAAAAACCGATTCAGTTCATTGTCCTCAATCCTTGTCTGCTTCATTTTCTTTTACGAGATCGTTTTGTGAATCTTTTTCAGAGAGTTTTTGATCGATATACTTGTTAATGGTTTCATAAAATTCCTTGGTCGTATCACTGTCTAATTTTGTCGAATTATGAACTTGATTAACTTTCAATTGAACAGATTGAATACCGTAAGAGGCTTGTTTTTGGTGGAGCGTTTCTAATTCTTCTTTTGAAATCGGATCTCCAACAACCGTCAAGACCAACTCATTGTTTCTTGATTTGTAGACTTGATTAATGACCGTGTGATTGGCGAACTCTTTTCCTACAAACTGTTTGATTCCTTCTTTTCGCGCTTGATCTATCGTTAGAGTGACTGCTGAATAGCTGGCTGGAAGAATCAATAATACAATCAAGGAGATCAACCCAATTCTCATTTTAATATTTAACTCTTTAAATGAACTTAAGGGAGATTTTCTCATCATAATTCTTGTTCCAACAATGTTGATTAGCATGATAAAGACACAGTTAATCAAGAAAAGATAAAGAGCTCCAAATAAAAATCGTACATTTCCATTAGCTAAACCGTAACCTGCAGTGCAGATAGGTGGCATCAGAGCTGTTGCGATGGCTACTCCTGGTACGATATTGTTTGCTTCTTTTTTCCTTGAACCAATGAAACCTGCTATCCCACCAGCAATAGCAATGAGAACATCCCAAATGGTTGGAGAGGTTCGTGCAATCAACTCGCTACTTGCATAAGATAAGGGAGAAATCCAGAAATACAGAGTCGAGACAAGCAAGCTGACCAATACTTGGGTAAATAAAACCTCTAGAGATTGCTTGATTAAACGCGTATCAAAAATAGCTAAACCAAACCCCAGTCCAACAATCGGTGTCATAAGAGGGGAAATCAGCATGGCTCCAATAATGACAGCTGTTGAATTCATATTTAGGCCGATAGAGGCAATAAAAATCGCACACATCAAAATCACTGTATCTCTTAATCGAACATGAAGATCATCATATAATTTCTCACGGTATTCACGTGTTGAATAGTTTCCAGTCATTGGTTACTCCTTTTATTTCATATAATTTTGTTTCTGCATGGATGATGGTAGAGAGACTTCTGTCCAGTCTTACATATTTTTCTTCTCACCTGTTATACTTTTGAAAATTATCCTCTAAGTATCCGCCAGTCCCTTCTTAACATTATATCAAAAATTTTACAGTCTTTCTCTGAAGAAATCAATTAATTTAAAAGATAGAGAAAGGAAGAAATTTTTCGTAACTTCTCAAAGTAACTTCCACCTCTCTCCCAAAACTGGAAGTTAGTCTCAGACGACGAATGATGCTAGAATTAAGTCTGAGACTTTTCGTA
>JAWHFN010000177.1:0-3335 GCA_032565555.1 Streptococcus mitis
GACATCATCCGTGCTAAGACAGACAAGGCTATGAACATTGCAGTTAAGCAATTAGACGGCTCCCTTTCTGATCTTATCAATAATACTCGCCAAGAAATCCTCAATACGCTTGCCCAAGTCGAGGTTAATATTGATTATCCTGAGTATGACGATGTTGAGGAAACTACTACTGCTGTTGTCCGTGAAAAGACTAGGGAGTTTGAGCAATTGCTAACCAATCTGCTTCGAACAGCCCGTCGCGGTAAAATCCTCCGTGAGGGAATTTCCACTGCTATCATAGGCCGTCCCAACGTTGGAAAATCTAGCCTGCTCAACAACCTCTTGCGTGAAGACAAGGCCATCGTAACCGACATCGCCGGTACCACCCGTGATGTCATCGAAGAATACGTCAACATCAATGGAGTACCTCTCAAATTGATTGATACAGCCGGTATTCGTGAAACAGATGACATTGTAGAACAAATCGGTGTTGAGCGTTCGAAAAAAGCCCTCAAGGAAGCCGACTTGGTTCTACTGGTGCTAAATGCCAGTGAACCGCTGACAGCACAAGATCGCCAACTCTTAGAAATTAGCCAAGAAACCAACCGTATTATTCTACTCAATAAAACAGATCTGCCTGAAGCGATTGAAACTTCAGAACTTCCAGAAGATGTCATCCGTATTTCAGTTCTTAAAAACCAAAACATTGATAAGATTGAAGAACGCATTAATGACCTCTTCTTTGAAAATGCTGGTCTAGTCGAGCAAGATGCAACCTACTTGTCAAATGCCCGTCACATTTCCTTGATTGAGAAGGCTGTTGAAAGCCTACAAGCTGTTAATAAAGGTCTTGAACTTGGTATGCCAGTTGATTTACTTCAAGTTGACTTAACTCGTACTTGGGAAATCCTCGGAGAAATCACTGGAGATGCTGCTCCTGATGAACTCATTACCCAACTCTTTAGTCAATTCTGTTTAGGAAAATAAGAAAAATCCATGCTCGTTATTACGGTCATGGATTTTATTGTCTTATTAGTAATCTGGTCTTAAGACACCTGTTACAGTTGCCTTAGTTGCTTCGTAGTCGCCATCTACGACAACTTTGATAATGCGTTTGGCATCTTCTTCTGGTGCTGGAACAAGAGGTAGACGAGTTGGTCCTGCTTCAAATCCCATATAGTTCAGAACTGCCTTAACTGGAGCAGGACTTGGATAAGAGAAGAGGGCATTGACCTTAGGAATGAATTTACGCTGAATAGCTGCAGCTTTCTTCATATCGCTTTCTGCAATGGCAGTAAACATCTCGTGCATTTCATCCCCATTTGTATGAGAGGCAACAGAAATAACCCCGTCAGCACCAAGGTTCATGGCATGGAAAGCATCTCCATCCTCACCTGTATAAATCAAGAACTCTTCTGGCTTGTGCTCAATCAAGTAAGCCATATTAGCCAAGCTAGTACATTCTTTGACACCAATAATATTTGGATGGTCAGCCAAACGAAGCATGGTTTCTGGAGTCAATTCGACAACTACACGCCCTGGAATGTTGTAGATGATAATAGGCAAATCTGATGCATCTGCAATGGCTTTAAAATGCTGATACATTCCTTCTTGAGAAGGTTTGTTGTAGTAAGGAACAATAGCAAGCCCAGCTGCGAAACCACCAAATTCCGCTACTTCTTTGACAAACTCGATCGAGTCACGCGTATCATTTGTACCTACACCCGCAATCAAAGGAACTCGTCCATTGACAATCTTTTGTACAGCCGCAAAGAGTTCCAACTCCTCATCGTGGGTTAAAGTTGGACTCTCAGCAGTCGTTCCAGCTAGAAGAATGCCGTCTGTATGATGGGCCAATAAATGCTCAATCAGGGCTGGAATGGCATCAAAGTTAATGGAACCATCCTCGTGAAAGGGGGTAATAAAGGCTGTGATGATTTTACACTCTTTTAAATCTTGATAAGACATGAAAACACCTCTCTATTTCAAAGAAGGAGTTCATCTGAACTCCTAAACGATATGACTATTTTAACTCAAATTTCAATTCAGCTGTTGGACGAACCAAGCCACGTTCATGAAGAGTTTCTGCAATCTGAACTGAGTTCCAAGCAGCACCTTTGAGAAGGTTATCTGAAACAACCCACATGTGAATTCCTTTTTCTGCATCCAAGTCTTTACGGATACGACCAACAAAGGTATCACGTGAACCAACTGCATTGATGGCTTGCGGATAGATTTGATGAGCTACATCATCTTCGAGAACAGCACCTGGGAAGGCTGCGATAGCTGCTTTTACTTCTTCGATTGGAGCCACTTCTTTTGTTTCGATATAAACTGACTCAGAGTGAGCTGACAAGACTGGAATACGCACACATGTTGCAGATACTGCAATGCTGTCATCTTCCATGATTTTCTTAGTTTCCTTAGTCATCTTCATCTCTTCGTAAGTGTAATCATTGTCAGTGAAGACATCGATTTGTGGAAGAGCGTTAAAGGCAATAGGATAATGTTTCTTGTCACCGCCTGAAGGCAAGATTTCCGCATGCAAATCACGTGGGGTTACACCATCATTCAAGACTTCACGAAGTTCACGTTGTGTTTCAAGAATCGCTCCCATACCAGCACCTGAAACTGCTTGGTAAGTTGAAACGATGATACGATCCAAGCCCCATTTTTGACGGACAGGTTCAAGCGCCACCATCATTTGGATTGTTGAACAGTTAGGGCAAGCAATAATCCCGTTGTGGGCATCAAGTGCATGAGCATTGACCTCTGGAACAACCAAAGGAACATCTGGATTTTGACGGAAGTAAGATGTATTATCAACTACTACCGCTCCAGCTTTAACTGCGTATGGTGCATATTTAGCTGATGTAGAACCACCTGCTGAAAAGAGAGCAATATCAACTCCTTCAAAAGCTGTTTCAGTCGTTTCTTCAATCGTAATATCTTGGTCTTTAAATTTCAAAGTCTTGCCTGCTGAACGTGCAGAAGCAAGTAAACGAATTTTATCGATTGGAAGTGTTGATTCTTCCAACATTTTTATCATCTGAGCACCGACAGCACCTGTCGCGCCGACTACAGCAACTGTATATCCCATACATAACCTCTTTCGGAATTTTCTAAAAATTTCTATAATAGATGTATTATACTACTTTTTCCATGAATTGCAAAGCTTTTTCATCATTTTTTGGAAAATAAAAATCCCCAGTCGCTAGACCAGGGACTAAGAGGCATCTTCATGTGATGAGCAGGTTCACACAACTCATCAAGGTCCGCTCCTGCGTTATGACCTCCTTATGCTCAATAGTAGTCCGAAGACAACCTATCGACTCATCGCATCTACTATTCTACTA
>JAWHFN010000178.1:0-3319 GCA_032565555.1 Streptococcus mitis
CTGAAGTAGGTACTTTATTGCTTTTCTCCTTTTCCGAGTTCATTACAACATAACTACGAGCAGACTCCCCACCACGCAAGACCGCAGACTTATCCTCTTGGTTTTTATCATAGTAGTTATGAGCTACTGTTACCATCACATTCGGCGCTACGAATACACCGCTACCTGATGCGGTTTGTTTTCCACTCGTTCCACTGTCATAAGTTGTGTAAGTCATAGCAACACCTTCTGCAGATTTACTATGAACATCCACATCGTGAATATCGCCACCGCCTTGAATGACATCAGCATAAACAACCCCGCCACCAATAACTGGTAACTCTGGTGCAGCTAAGCCAATCACTGCGGATAGTGTCAAACAACCAACCAAACCATAAGCTTTGGATTTACGAAATTTCCCTAAACCCTTTAAACATATAAACATATATTACCTCACTTTAACTTTCAAAGTTAATTTATCTAAGTATATTCTAAAAAATAAAATATTACAGTTTCCATTAGCATAACACTCTCTACTTTGATTCTTACAATAAAAATAGACATAGACTATTTTGCTACGTTACAAATGCTATTTAAGTACTGTATCTACAGGAATATCGTTTTTTATAAGATATTATCCTAATCAGAAAACTAAGTTATACATAAACTTATATATAAATGTTCATTTGTAGCCAAACTGTATATTTTCTTATAAATTATAACACATTTTACAGACGCTTTCCAATGTCTTGAAAGAACTTATACCCAACTAGATAGAAAATGAATTGTTTGACACCACAGCCCAGAAAAAAACTCATACTCAATAAAAATCAAAGAGCAAACTAGGAAGCTAGCCGCAGGCTACTCAAGACACTGCTTTGAGGTTGCAGATAAAACTGCCGTGGTTTGAAGAGATTTTCGAAGAGAATGAATTTCAAAGGATATATGAACTAGAATATTTGCTGACTAGACTCTGTACCAAAAGAGAGCTACTAGACTCTCTCATTCATCACTTCACATACTTAAAAGGGATATCACTACCACAAAGTCAGTTGTAGACTTGGTCGTTGACAAAAACATTCATGGCTTCATGAGCATACTCTGGCATGATACGATAGGCCTTATCGCAGGTCAAACGATTGTAAATCGCAAACTGGGTAATAGGATAGCAAACATCGTCGTCCAAGCCAGTAATCATCTTAACTTCACCCTTGATACGATGAGCGAGATTTTTCACATCGATATAGGCAAGGGTCGCCATGATGTCCTCCTCAGTTTCATGGAAAGGGTCGTGAAACTTGAAATAACGGAAAAGTTCGTCGTAAGCCTCGCTAGTATTACCAATCTCAAGCACTCGTCTGAAGTCTGACAAGAAAGGATAGATGGCAACTGTTTTCTGAATCCGAGGATTGAGCGCTGCCGCAACCAAGGCTAGAGCCCCTCCTTGCGAGGCACCATAGCTAGAAAGTCGCTTCTCATCTACCTGAGGCAGACTAGCAACAATTTCAACCAACTGGTAAATGTCCAGATAAACATCCTTATAAAAGAGGTGATCCCGACCTTCCACAGCACCACGGATAATATGCCCCTTAACTGTATTTCCTAGGGGAGAACGCAAGCCGTCTTGTGAGTAACCCGACTGCCCCCGCACATCCATGGAAACAACACCATAACCAGCAACGGTGAAGGCCAGCATGTCAGCCCAGTCCCAGCCACGTCCCATATAACCATGGAAATGGAAGATTAGTGGAACCTTCTCCTCACTTTTTGGAAGAACGACGCGCGCATAGACCTTACCTTCATTGGTTCCTTCAAAGGTTAATTCATAGCACTTGACTTGAGGAATGTGGAAATTTCTTTCCTCCAAGTGGTAGGCTGGAAGAGTTGAAACTTTTTTCACCTCCTCATCCCAGAAAGCATCAAAGTCTTCTGGAACCTCATCACATCCTCTATATGTCTTGATTTCTTCTAACAAAGCTGGATTTTTCATAGCATGCTCCTTTTGTTTTGTAATCGCTATCACAACTGTAGCATATCTGAGAAATCAATGCAAGAAAGAAGGATAATACTCTTCGAAAATCTCTTCAAACCACGTCAACGTCGCCTTGTCGTACTCAAGTACAGCCTTCGGCTAGTTTCCTAGTTTGCTCTTTGATTTTCATTGAGTATAATATAGAAAGTGAATTTAGATTTTATTTCTTCAAACCTACTGACTGAAAGTCTAATAAATTGAATCTAGAATAGTACCAATTAACTTCTAAAGTATTTTTAGAAATTAATGTGAATGCCCCAGTTGATTTGTCTACAGTTTATCTCGATATACTATAGTTTCAATGGAGATTGAATAGAGAATCACACACCAGAAAGCGAGGTAACATCATGAAAGCAATAGGTACGCAAATATTACAGACAAACCGTTTAATCTTGAGAAGATTTGTGGAGAGTGATGCGGAAGCCATGTTTCAAAATTGGGCTTCGTCTGCTGAGAATCTGACCTATGTTACTTGGAATCCCCATCCTTATGTTGAGGTCACTCGAAACTCGATTCGTAATTGGGTTGCTTCCTATGCCAATCCCAACTATTACAAATGGGCCATTTACCTCAAAGAAAACCCAGAGCAAGTGATAGGAGATAGCAGCATTGTTGAGATGAATGAGGATGATTCCAGTTGTGAAATTGGCTATGTTTTAGGAAAAAAACTATTGGAGTCGTGGCCTTATGACAGAGGCCTTAAAAGCTATCTTAGACTTCTGTTTTACTCAAGCAGGTTTTCAAAAAGTCAAAGCACGATATGCCAGTCTCAACCCAGCTTCAGGTCATGTTATGGATAAGACTGGAATGTCCTATCTAAAGACTGTTGCAAATGGGGTAGAGAGAAAAGGCTATATTGCGAACCTTATTTATTATCAGATAAGCGGAGAAGACAGATAATCTTAAAATTTATTGCTTATCCGCTGTTCTTATTTTTTATTTACTATTTCATTTATCCTCTTTTTTCCGAATAAATAGATAGAGCCAGAGAATCTAGTAAACCTAGATTTAAAAATGTGATATAATGAAAGGAGAAGAAATATGACTTTACGTCATCCGGGCATCAGCCCAACCAATGACTTGGTAGCTAAGAAAATCTTTAGTAATCCAGAAATCACTTGTCAATTTATTCGCGATATGCTGGACTTGCCAGCCAAAAATGTAACCATTTTGGAAGGGAGCAATATTCACGTCTTGCCTTCCCTGCCCTACTCGGCCCAGGATTTCTATACTAGCATAGATGTCTTGGCGGAGTTGGACAACGGCACACAAGTTATCATCGAAATACAAGTCCATCATCAGAATTTT
>JAWHFN010000179.1:0-3295 GCA_032565555.1 Streptococcus mitis
CCGTAGAATGACGAACGACTTTGGAGCCGTCATTCTTTACGAGTTGCGACTCGAAAGAAAAAATAGAAATTTCTACCATCTTATCGGGACTATATAACTTTACCATTATACCATTTTTAAGCGCAATTTGCAGTCTATATACTCAATAAAAATCAAAGAACAGCTTTTTGATTGTAGATAAAACTGACTAAATTAGTAACATATACCTAATACAAGATGACGCTAACTTGTTTTAAAGAGTATTAATGTACTGTTTCAATTTCTACTAATCTATTTTCAATAGGTGTTTAACAACCTTAATATTATGCGTACTATTATTTTCAAACTATCGTGTCCTGAACAATAGTTTGAAAATGAAAAGGGACTTTATTCTTTTTGTAACCTTACTGTAATAATTATCCGATTAAAAAATGATAGAATAGGTATGTACAGTTAAGGAGAGAATAATGCCTGTAAGAAAATTACAATCCTATGAGGTAGACTATCAAGAAGAATTGAATCATCAGATTCCTCGCTATCAAGATTATACACCTGAAGCACAATCTGATGCCAATCTCAAGGAAATCCTATTTTTTGTTAATATTGCTGTTTTTTGTATCTGTATTGCTATCTTTAGTTTTATCTTTTTAGCATTAAAATTATCAACTGCTCTTGCATTTGTCGCAGCAATCGGATTTAGCTTACTTGTTTTAAAAGTCCAACGCTCTATTATCAAACGAAAATTTAGAAGATAAATCATACCCTACGTCTAATCAAGTTGATTTATAAAAAATTAAGGAGAACAGAGGATTTAAGATGAAAAATGTGTTATTCATCTTAAATCCTCTGTTTTTTTGACCAGCTTACCAAATATAATTATTTACTTAATTGAATAACGTGTAACCTTTCCTAATAAATGTTCTCCAAATATCCTAAACTGTAAAATCAATTAGTCTCGTTCCTTTTACCATTTTATTTTCTAAAATATGCTATAATAATACCAAAAGATAAAGAAGGAAGACATATGATTAAACTACTAGCCTTGGATATGGATGGAACCCTCCTCAATGAAGCCAAGGAAATCCCACAAGCTCACATTACTGCTATTCACCAAGCTATTGAAAAAGGCTTCAAACTGGTACTTTGTACGGGCCGCCCCCTTTTCGGTGTCCTCCCCTACTACAAAAAACTGGGGCTTGACCTCCGGAACGAATATGTTATTGTTAACAACGGTTGTTCAACTCACCAGACCAGTGACTGGGGACTAGTTGACTGGCAAGAACTCAGTCCATCTGACATTGAATACCTCTATGATCTAGCTGAAAAAAGCGATGTTCAGTTGACTCTTTTTGATGAGGAACATTATTTTGTCCTCGGTGGCAAGCCTAATGAAATCATTCAAAATGATGCCGACCTAGTATTTTCAAACCTGACAGAAATTTCGTTAGAAGAAGCGACTAGTGGCAAGTACCGTATGTTCCAAGGGATGTTTTTGGGGACAAAAGAACAAACAGATGATTTTGAGCAGCGTTTTGCTGAGGAGCTTTGCAAACGATTTAGTGGAGTTCGTTCGCAGCCTGTTATTTATGAAGCTATGCCACTTGGTACGACAAAAGCTACTGCTCTGTCACGCTTGGCTGAGATTTTGAAGATTTCGCCATCAGAAATTATGGCTATGGGCGATGCCAATAACGATATCGAAATGCTCCAGTTTGCAGGGCTTGGTATTGCAATGGGAAATGCCAGCGATTATGTCAAATCTCTTGCGGATGCCGTTACAGCCAGCAACGAAGAAGACGGCGTTGCGCGTGCCATTGAGAAATATATTTTATAATCAAGAAGCCCAGTTCATATAAACTGGGTTTTGATATTTAAGAATTCCTAAAACTTTAGAAACTCTTTAGAAATGCTTGAGCTTTCTTTGATTTCTATGCTTTATACTAAAGTTATCAAAATAAATCAAAAGGAGAGAATCATGAAAACAGTACTTGACATTCATGGATTGTCCAAAAACTTTGACAAACAAGCTATTCTTCAGGATCTTCATTTAATGATAAGAGAGGGAGATATTTATGGACTTATCGGAAAGAACGGAGCTGGGAAAACCACCTTGATAAAAATTATTACGCAACTACTGTTTGCGGATAAAGGGACTGTTTCCCTCTTTTCTAGTCAATCGGAAAATGAGTGGACCAAGGCTCTATCTCGAGTAGGTTCTGTTATCGAATCACCCGTAGCTCATAATCACTTAACAGCCTACCAAAATCTGAAATATTACTGTATGATTCGTCATATTCCAAATGCTGATCAAGTCATTCGTGAAACCCTGGACTATGTAGGTTTGTCAGATACAGGTAAAAAAGTCTTTCGTGATTTCTCTCTAGGAATGAAACAAAGACTTGGTATCGCCATTGCCCTCCTCTCTAAACCAGACTTCCTGATCTTAGATGAACCTATCAACGGTCTCGACCCAATCGGTATCAAAGAATTTCGACTCATGATTCAACGCCTCAATCAAGAAAAAGGAATCACCATTCTCATCTCTAGCCATATCTTGTCAGAACTCTATCTCGTAGCAAATCGCTTTGGTATTTTAGATCAAGGCAAGATTATCCGTGAAATCAGCAAAGCTGAATTTGAAACACTAAGTGAGGATTATATTGTGCTTAAGACAGCTGATAAAGAGAAAGCTTGTCAAGTATTGAAAGAACAAATCCAGCTCCAGTTCAAGGTTGTTAATCCAGAAAATGAAATCCATATCTTTGGTCAGGAACAAGATGTCAAACAGATTCTTAAGGAGTTAACCTTGTCAGATGTTGCCATTGACGAGATTTACTATGCCCGTCAAAACCTAGAAGAATACTTCACTCAATTGGTCCAATAGGAGGAAAATCATGATACATACCATTCAAGCAGACTTTTACCGTCTTTTCCGTTCAAAAGGATTCTGGATTACAGAGTTCATTCTCTTTGCTCTCATGCTAATGGGTGCAAGTATAGGAGCTACGGGTCATCTGATGGCAATCCAGGCAGAAGAATCAGAAATTCCAACCCAAGGTTGGAATGGTGTACAAGCCCTGATCAACGCATCTAGTCAAGGTTCAAACCTCGTTTTTCTCTGCATCATCCTAGCCTGCCTCGTTCTTGGAGTTGATTTAATCGGCAAACTCTATAAAAATAATTTAACAGTGGGTATTTCTCGTACCGAGTTTTTCCTCGCCAAAGCTTTTGTATTGGCTTCTATTGCACTTTTGCAAGTCATCATTAGCCTTGTGATTGCCTTTATTCCAGCAACGATCTTAAATGGATTTGGAAC
>JAWHFN010000180.1:0-3246 GCA_032565555.1 Streptococcus mitis
GACAGTGACTTTCCGCCCAGACGTGATTGTCTTTGGTGGAGGGGTCATGGCTCAACAACACATGCTGGACCGTGTCCGTGAGAAATTTACATCTCTTCTCAATGGTTACCTACCAGTACCAGATGTGCGTGATTACATTGTAACGCCAGCAGTCGCAGGAAATGGTTCTGCTACTCTTGGGAACTTTGTCCTTGCAAAAGAAGTTTCAAAATAAAGCACAAAATCCGCTTGGGAAACCAAACGGATTTTTTATGTGTCAAAGCATTTGCCAGAAAAAGTCAATAATATAGGTCAGACCGTAGGTATAAACCACGAGGGTAAAGGGCTTGGTCAGAATGATGATGGTCATATAGCGCTTGAAACTCATCTTGGTCAGGGCAGCCAGCATACAGAGAAAGTCAGCTGGACTAATGGGCCAAATCATCATAAAGATAAAGAAACGGTCAAAACGATTGCCCTTATCCAACCAGCCGATATACTTGTCATAGGTGCGCTTGCTGACGACAGACTGGACAAAGGCGGCCCCATAGAGGCGCACCAGATAAAAGATAATGGCACAGCCAATCACGATGCCGATATAGTTGTAGATTGTACCGATGATGTGGCCGTAGATAAAGACGCCAGCCACAGAGGTCAAGGCCCCAGGAATGATAGGGACGACCGTTTGTAAAATCTGTTAAAAGATAAAGAGGGGTGGACCCCAGATACCTGCCTGCTGGATAAAGGCAGAGAGGGTTTCCTTAGACTGTAAAACCCCAGCCTGATAAGCCCAAATACAGAAAATCAAACTCCCAACCCCACCGACAATCGATGAAATATTGATAACTTGCTGCAGAAGGGGAGAAACAGCTTTCATTTGTTTATCCTGTGACATGTAAACTCCTCGTAGATAGTATAATTCTACTATACCATATTTTGGAGGAGAAAGGGGGAATGAGTGTTTTTGTGAGAGTGAAGCTCAAGAATTCAAACCTAATTTTATGCCTTTTATAAAATTTAAGAATAGGTTTCATGATATAATGTGTATAAGTAAATTCATATTGGAGAATTGAAATGAAATCAACAATAGAGAAAATTAATAAATTTCGGGATGATCGGGATTGGAGAAAATTTCACAATGAAAAAGATTTAGCTATATCTATCTTGCTGGAATCTAGTGAACTTCTAGAATTGTTCCAATGGAAGCAATCTGAAGAAGTTACAACAAAGTCTCTTGAAAGAATTAAAGAAGAACTAGCGGATGTGCTAATATATTCAATAATGTTAGCTGATAATTTACAACTGGATATAGAACAGATTATTGAAGAAAAATTAGAAAAAAATAAAGCGAAATATCCTGTTAAATTAAGTAAAGGAAATAATAAAAAATATACTGAATTATAGTGTTGAGTAACTGATATGAGTAAAATATTGAAACCAGTAATTGAAGAAGTAGAATATGAAAGTGGTTCATTAGACACTTTACAGGAAACTTTAAAAATCAGTTTTCGTGATGAAAACAAGATGCTATTGTTTGAATATCCGACTATATATATTGTAAATGATAAAAATTCTGATGGTTATAGTGTTTATGTAGGTGAAACAACAGATATTGTACGTCGTACAAATCAACATTTAGGTGAAATTAGAGAAGATTGGGCTAAATTTTCAAAATCAAATACTACTAAAATGTTTGTTATAGGTCATCATCACTTTAATAAGTCTTTGACACTAGATATTGAGAATAGACTAATGTTGTATTTATTAAGCGTTGATAATGTTTCAAATGTTCAAAATAGGCGAGGGAATCCTCAAAATAAATATTATACTTCTGATGAGCTTGATGAGATTTTTACCAAAATTTGGAGTTCGTTAAATAAGAAAAATAAGTATTTATTTCCAGCAGAAAGTATTGTTAGAAATTCTGCAATTTTTAAATCTTCTCCATTTCATAAATTAACCAATGAGCAATTAAAAGCGAAAAATGAAATCATTTTTAAAATTACATCAGCACTTAGTAAGAACGAGTTTGGAACTTTAATCTTGGTTAAAGGAGAAGCTGGTGCTGGTAAAACTGTTTTGATGAGTTCTTTAATCGATGATCTATTAAATTCTGATGACACGGATTTCCTAAGAGAAAATAATGCAATTAATTTGGTTGTTAATCATGATGATCAATTGAGTGTCTATAAAGAAATAGAGAAAAAGCTTGAATGGAAGAGTGGTTCAACTCTTGATGTTGCTATGAAACCAACTCAGTTTTTAAACGCACTAAAAAAGCAAGATGCTAATGCTGGTATAGTTGTTATTGACGAAGGACATTTACTTTTGACTGCAAAAAATCAAGCTTATCAGGGTGGTAATCATTTAAAAGATATACTATCAAAATCGAAAGTAGTAGTTTTAGTGTACGATGATAATCAAATAATGAATAAATCTCAAATATGGGTAGATGATTCATTTTTGACTTTACAGCATCAAGCGAGGTTGTCTGGCAATTTAATTGAATTAAATAATCAAATGCGTATAAAAGCTAGTGAATCTACAATTAGTTGGATTAGAAATATTATTGATAAGAGAGAAATTACCAAATTAAAAGAAGACAATAACTATGACATCCAGATATTTAATTCTCCCAAGGAATTACAGGATGCTATTAAATTAAAAGATGAGAATCGGCATTTAGGGATTTCTAGGTTAATAGCAACTTATGACTGGGAATATAGTAGTCAATCTAAACCTGTAGAAAAATATAAAGATAGTTATAAATATAGATATAAAGATGAATATAAAAATTATTGGTGTGTGGAAATAGATGGCTGGTTATGTCCTTGGAATAGAGAATTGAGTAGGGATAGGAAAAACTCTAAGCTTTCTTGGATTGAACAACCACAAACTATTGATGAAGTAGGATCCACTTTTACTGTACAAGGTTTTGATTTGAATTATGCTGGAGTGATTATTGGTCCATCGGTTAAATATAGAGATGGTAAAATTAAGTTTGATATCTCTGCTAGTAAAAATAAAGGGGCAGTTCAAAATAGGAAACTCGAAAATGGTGAAATGAAAAATTTTGGTGAAGATCTTTTAAAAAATGAATTAAATGTTTTACTTACAAGAGGAGTAAATGGACTCTATATCTATGCAGTAGATGAAGAACTTCAAGCGGCTTTAAAAAAGGCAATTTTATAAGATTATAAGATAGGAATAGATATTTATAAATCCAAATATGGTATAATGTCAATTATGAATAACAATCAACGTGCC
>JAWHFN010000181.1:0-3192 GCA_032565555.1 Streptococcus mitis
AAGTTGAGCCAACAAGTTTGCGATATTTAGCATTTCATGGTGCTCAATTTTACCATCCGCCTTCAAATAACGATAAACAACTTTCAAGTATGCAAGCACAGCGTCTTCCCCAAGTGCTCCTAGGGTAATATCTTGTTCCGTAGACTTAACGTCCTTAACGACAGAATTAAAATCCGAAAGTACTTTAGCCGTTAGCTTATACGCCACACCCGTTGAATCGTTACCGCTCGTATACTCCTTCAAAATACCATCTTCAGTAAACGATAAATGATACGTCTTTTTTTCTTTACCCTTTTCATTTACTACAACGGTTTGGTTATATCCAATATCATCGAAATTTTCCAAGTTAATGTGAATTATCTCAGCAAATGACTCCCGAACATATGCATCTGTACCGGTAAAAACAGTTCCTTCCTTGCCATCATGAAATAGAGAAATATCGATTAAGCCAATCACATTTCCAGATTCGATGCCTTGACCAATCACTTTTGCAGAATTTATCAATCGTTTTTTATTCTTAACATTATTTTGCAGTTCTTGAGATGTATAAATGCGAGCATTATCATTATGCTGTCAAGGGCCATCTAAAAATGTTGGTTTTGGGTCATTGAAAATGTAGGAAATGGGCCACCCAAATTGTTGGTTTTGGGCCCATCACTTTATTTACTTTTTGGGGTTTTGGTTTTCTTCTCACTATAGTCTTTCATTCTATAAGATTTTCCAGTAATAGAAATGACTTTAGAATGATGAACCAAGCGGTCCAATAAAGCATTCGTTAATTTCTTATCTTGAAGAAACTCAGACCATTGAGAAAGTGGGATATTCGTAGTAATCAACGTGGATTTCTTTTCATATCTCATATTAATCAGTTGAAAGAGAAGACTCGCTCCATCTCTTGAAAAGGGCAGATAACCCACTTCATCAATAACAAGTACATCATAATTGGCATACTGTTTTAATACTCGCTCTAAAGTTCCTTTTTGATTGGCTCTTAATAAACGGTCCACTAATTCAGTACTCATACAAAAGTAAGAGCTATAACCTTTCTCTAGGGCTTCTAAAGTGATAGAAATAGCTAAATGTGTCTTACCTACGCCACTATTGCCAATGAAGAGAAGATTCTCATGCTTATCTAAAAAACGTAAGGTATGTAAATCTAAAATCTCTGCTTTATTAATTTTCGGTTGAAACTGAAAATCAAAGTCCATCACACGCTTTTCATAAGGCAGATGGGCTTTTTTTAATCGTCTTTCCTGAAGGAGCGCTTCTCGTTCACGAAGTTCTTCACTCAAGAGTTCATGAAGGCCCTCTACTAAGGAAATATCCGCATGCTCATCTAAGAACTCTGGTAAGAGCTGACGCACACGATCGAGTTTTAAATGGTCCAATTGGTTGAGTAATTGATGATAAGTTGTCATAAGCGCTCCCTTCACAATAAATCGTAGGCTTGAAGATTCTCATCCACATAAGCCTCTAGTTCGTCTTCTTCAAGATGTTTGAAGACATCTGATTTAAGAATTTCAACGTAATCTTCACGGCGATAATTAAAGGGACGGTCGCTTAAAGGATGACGAGCAATCAAGCGTTGGTCACAATAGACTTTAAGGTCCTCTTGTTCTTTTTCACAGGTTACGGTCTGTCCAATATATTTAACCGGCACTGAATATTTACGCCCTTCAAAGATCACAAGTGCCTCTTTAGAGACTTTTCGAGTCAAAGGAACACTCAATTGACTATAAACTTTGAGAAGCTCTAAATCAAAAGCCTTGAGATTCAACGCCTCTTGGTCAAGACGTTCAGAAGGTGAGGTTCCAATCGCTTGAGAGATTTCTTTATGATTCAAATCTTCCATCAATTGTTGGACCAGTGCTTGTAATTCTTCAAGGTCTTCAAACTCATTGTTAAAGACAAGCAGGCGGTCAACAGTTCTCGCAAGCGCTTCTACTTTACCTTTGGTTTGAGGTCTGAATGGCCGACAAGCAATGGGTTTAAATCCAGCATCTTTTGCATACTGCCTGAATCGTTCATTGAAAACAACATTTGAGAATTGACTTTTAGAATGGTCCACCACTGTTTTCATATTGTCAAACCAAATTTCTTCAGGGACACCTCCGAATTTCTCAAAAGCGTGATTGAGACACTCAAAGAGTGTGGGTTGGAGACGGTCGACGGTCAATTGAAGATACTTCATCCGAGAGTAGCCAAGAATATACAGAAAGATATTAATCGTAAACACTTCACCATTGCGTGAGATCAGTTTTAAATTTTCTTTCCAGTCGACTTGAGCAGAAAGTCCAGGCGTTGTTTCAATTCGAATCGTTGCTTTATGTTTGCAGGATTCTCGAATCAATCTGGCATAGCGTTTGACGGTCGTATATGAGCCTTGATAGCCTTTTAGTTGGATGAAGTAGTAAATTGAGCGCACAGAGCAGCCAAGCTTGAGTTTATCTTCAATGATTGATTTATAGTTCTCAATAAGTGACGGTGGGACCCTTCGTTTTGAAGCTTCTTCAAGGGTCTTTTCTTTTCCGAGGTCATAATAACGTTTGACCGTCCGATAGTCACAATTATAGCGTCTGGCAATATCAGCGAAATTAGGTTTAATTCCAGTCATAAGATGTTCGGTTATACTTTCTAGGATGTCTTTTCTCATAAGGAAAAGCCTATCACAATTTTAAAGTTAACCTACATTTTCAATGGCCCGTTTCCTACATTTTAGCATGGCCCTTTACAATTATGCTGCAATTGTTCTAACTCTTGTTTGATATATGATTCTGAATTCATTCGTCTTAGTCTCCTGTACTTTTATATGCTCATTATATTATTAGAAACCTTGAAATGTCAATCGCACATGATTTTGTCAAATATTTGAGTACTACAAAATAAAGCTGCCTCGTTTAAATTTTTGTCTTTTTATTGGATGATTACTTAATAGGGTTTTCGTGGGCTCTTTTTACTCTAAGGTCTAAGTAAGAATATATTTTACTTTTTTCAAACTTCCTCCTCTATCAATAATATAACAAGCATAATTATAACCCTTTTGAGAGAAGTTGAAAAGTTTGAGCTAAAAATTCGATAAATTCTTTTTCAGTCATTATCATTATTCGTTGTCCTTTTCGTTTAGATTGCTTAGCCTCTGATATTTTATGCGAATGATGATAGCCTTTTATTAAATCAATCGGAAAATTGCCT
>JAWHFN010000182.1:0-3164 GCA_032565555.1 Streptococcus mitis
ACCTCTCAGGAAATATCTGATACCATACCGTGTCTGAAACCCAGTCGGGAACCTGACAGGCATCAATCTCATGAAGATAAGGCAACTTAAAGCCATTTCCAATGGCATGAAGATTTTCTAGAGAATTGTCCACACAACCTTTATCGCCGTACAAAATGCTCTGGCCTTCTGTATCCGTGACTTCAAAGAGATACTGGATACGTGCAAAGTCAACGGACACTTCAACCTGCCAATAATCAAAGATGGCGTCGGAAGTCAGCTTGGCCATTTCCTTTGTATCTTGATAAAACTCCTCCATAAAGATAAAAGGGTCCCCATAGTGCAAGTTGATGCTTTCAATGTCCCCTTTCTTAGTTCGAATCCGAATATGAAGCTTCTTATCCTTATAAAGATAGGTAAACTCCGACTCAGGCCTATGGTAAATAGCGCTTAATTCCATCAATTTGTCTCCTTAAGTTCTAATTCAAATTTTACGCAAACGTTTTCATAATTGTGATTCTAGTATACTACTTTCGTATTTTATTTTCAAGGCTTGTCCGTAGATTCTAGTGGTTTGGTTCTATAAATAAAAAAGCAGCTAGTCTTACAACTTGCTACTTTTCAAATGATGATTTACAAATGTCTTTCCAGCCACTCAATTTTTTTAAAATCCTTATTGTTATTGTGCTCATTTCGATAAGAATCTTGGGAAGAAGCCTTGTAAATGCTTAAAAACTGTTCCAAACTTGGAACGCGAAAAGTGATGTTTTCGAGATGAATCAACTCTATATCCGATTCCGAAACTCCTGCAAAATCAGATAAAGAATCGATACTTCCGAATTCAACACTCAGACCATCTTTTTGGAATTCATGCTCATGAATATCTATTAAGGCGTAACCTAAGTGATTCATCACTTTCATTATCTTGTCCCAGTCATAGATTCTGAGATGGTCAGGAGCTTCCCAACCTCTAGAGTCACCAGGCACATGAATGTCAATGTCAGACGGCCCCCATTCTTCATTTGAACGGTATTCAAAACCCAAAGACCCCATGAGCGTCGGTGTGATTCCAACTTTGTTTAAATGAGAACAGATTGTTCGAAATTCATCAAATAGAGAATCCATTCCTCCTCCAATCGTTGATATAGAACTTAATTTCGTTGTGAATAATAAACTAATTTTTATTTTCTACTCTTTCGGTTTTGAAAATACTTCAATATGTTGGCCCAGTACCTTGATTTCTACAGGTAGGTTATCCGATTTATCGCCGTCAACATCTGACTCCAATTCACTATCTGAAGAAATTTTAATATTTCGCGCTTTGATATACTCGATATTGTCGTTTGCGACAACATCCCCTTTTAGTAAATCAGGAATGACGGATAATTTGGAGAATATAGAGGCATCTTTCAGAATCAAAATGTTGGCATAGCCGTCCTTGTTTTCTTCAAAAATTTTTTTGTCAGCGAAGTAATTTGTCAAGAGAACCAAAACATGGCTCGCTTCACCAACATAATTTCCATTTTCTGTCTCAACCTTAATGTTAAAGACCTGATCTGTCATGACAGACTTCATGGTATTTACAGCATAGGCTAAAATACCGAATTTTGTCTTATCTTCAATTTCAACATTGTGAATCGCTTCTGGCAGAGAACCGATACTAAAGATATAACCAAAATAATTGTCATTCGCTTTTCCGATATCAATCTTATTGGTTAAGTTAAAATCGAGTTCATCAATAGCGCCATCGATGTCTTGATTGATTTCCAACAGTTTTGTAATGAGGTTACCCGTACCCCCAGGGATAATACCCAACTTAGGAATGTAGTCTCTCTCAGCAATACCAGAAATGACTTCGTTGACAGTCCCATCTCCACCAAACACAACCACTGCATCGTACTTCTCACGAGAAGCTTCTTCAGCAAAATGTGTTGCATCCAGCGCCTTTTCGGTAATTTTGGTTTCCACGTGCTCAAAGTATTCTTTTACTTTATTTTCCAGCTTATCTTTGTAATCCAAAGCCTTCTCGCCACCAGAAGTAGGGTTGATAATTACCATTGCTTTTTTCATTAATTTTCTCCTTAATATTCATAAGAAATGTTTATATTTTATCATACGCATCTAACTATACCCTCATTATACAATGAAAATACAGAAAAGAGAAATCTGACGTACTGGAGATTAATAGACTTTTATTCTATTTTTCCCATCGCATAACTACATCCTTTAAGGGGTCATCCAAGTAAGAAATGGCCTTATCCTTTATCCAATCAGGAATACCATAAGCTGCCTCTGCAATGCTACCAGTTATTGCAGCAAGTGTATCACTATCGCCACCAAGTGAGATGGCGTTTCTACTTGTCATACTCTTTTATTTTATCAGCATATTCAGTCAAAAGATTCTTTGAATAAATTTTTTCAGCTTTTGAATTTCTAACTTCTTTCCAAAGAATAGAAGCTACTTTTAACTTGTTTGAGTAGTTACGACTATTTTCGTCTGCACAGAAGTCCTTAAAAAATTGGTTCCATTGACAAACCGAATGATCATACTTGGCATAATCTGAATTTCCATAATAAACTTTTAGCATATCTTGGATTGTAAAATTCAAATCATTTTCTCTTTTTACTTTTCTCCAAGCAGTCGCCATATCAGCAGTAAATTTAAATGGCGAAATACCTATTAAAGTTGAGAAATATTCTCTAAAGTGTGCATTAAAGGAAAATCCACATTCAAGTAAGGGCGTATTTAAGGTAACGACTTCTACTTGTTTCTTTTTCCTTTTTATTGATGATTTTTTAATTAAATTACCCTTAAAGTACTGCTCAATAATATGATTGAGTTCTTGTTTGGTACCTCTATATTCAAGTCCTAATGATTTACATAGTTGTGAAAGTTCATCACGATACCAATAGTATTTATTAAACTCATCAAAGGATGTGATTTTATCAAATTCTGGTCTGTTCTCTATCAATATTTTAGCTCCACAGAAAAATTTAGGTTTTCATCTTAAAATAATGGAGTTTTAGTTTCTTTATTTTGAGCATTAGCTCCGTTTCACTAACAAACTTACACATTCGACATGGTGCGTCTGCGGAAAAAGATCAACCGGCTGGACTTTCTTCAACTCATATCCCAATTCTTGGTAGAGTTTGATATCACGCGCCATAGTAGCGACATTGCATGA
>JAWHFN010000183.1:0-3121 GCA_032565555.1 Streptococcus mitis
GAATTTTTTAACCAGAAGACCGAAATGGCGGATACTTTGCAAAAAATTGTAGATCATTTTGAAAAGGATCATCCTACTATTGATGTAAAACTGACGACTGTTCCGGCAGCTGGCATTGTTCTGAAGACTCGGATTTTATCAGGAGATGTTCCAGATATTGTTAATATCTATCCTCAAAATATGGATTTTCAGGAGTGGGCAAAAGCAGGTTACTTTTCAGATATGACAGGGAAGTCCTATCTTGAGAATATTAAGAATGACTATGCAGAAAAGTATGCAATCAATAACAAGATTTATAGTGTGCCTTTAACTGCTAATCTTTATGGAATCTATTATAATAAAACAAAGTTTAAAGAATTAGGACTTGAGGAACCGAAGACTTTTAAAGAGTTTCAAGAGATTGTTAAAAAGATAAAAGATAGTGGGAATTCTCCGTTTGCAGTTGCAGGCAATGAAGGATGGACATTAAACGGTTATCACCAACTTTCTCTCATTACTATTACAGGCAGTGGAGACGCAGCTAATAATTACCTTCGCTTTTCAAAACCAAACGCTATCTCTGCAGATGATGCTATTTTAAAAGCAGATGCAGAACGACTAGATTTGTTGGCGGAGAATGCTCAAGATGGATGGCGTGGTGCCTCTTATAACGATGCGGTGGTAGCATTTTCGAATGAAAAAGCCTTGATGATGCCACAAGGATCATGGGCATTAGCGGCAATTAATCAACAGGATCCAAAATTTGATGTGGGGATGTTTGCCTTCCCAGGAGAAGAAGTAGGAAAAGAAGTCACTGTTGGTGCAGGGGACATGGCATTATCAACTTCAGCTACTACCAAACATCCTAAAGAAACCGAAGAATTTATCAGCTATATGACTAGTTCAAAAGCTATGCAAGAATATTATGATGTGGATGGATCACCAGTTGCTGTAAAAGGTGTACAGGAAAAAGAAGATTCAGCACTTGCAGAGATTTCTAAACTAGCATTTACGGATAAACATTATGTTTGGTTGGGCCAACACTGGAATTCTGAAGAAGATTTTTTCAATCTAAGTGCAGGTTACTTGATGGATAAAAATCTGAAAAATATGGCAAACAATCTCAATGCTTTCTTTAATCCAATGAAGGCAGATTTGGACTAGAATAGGAGTTAAGATGATATGGCTATTCGAAAAATTTTAAATAAATACTGGGGTTGGACTTTTTTGCTCATCCCGCTTGCATTACAAGCTATCTTCTTTTACTTTCCGATGGTACAAGGTGCTTTCTATAGTTTGACTAACTGGACTGGATTGACCTATAATTATAAATTTGTTGGTCTGAATAACTACAAATTGCTGATGATTGATGGGAAATTCTTCACAGCCATTGCTTTTACTTTAATTTTAACCCTGGCATTGATTATTGGAGAGATTACAATTGGGATGGTTGTGGCTCGAGCCTTAAATTCTAAGATGAAAGGGCAGACCTTCTTTAGAGCTTGGTTCTTTTTCCCAGCGGTTTTGTCTGGTTTGACAGTTTCCTTGATTTTTAAACAATTCTTTAACTATGGTCTTCCAACGATTGGAAAAATTTTAGGAATTAGTTTTTTACAAGAAAGTCTATTAGGAACACCAATCGGAGCGGTAGTGGCAACTATTTTTGTTCTTCTATGGCAAGGAGTAGCAATGCCAATTATTCTCTTTCTTGCTGGCCTTCAGAGTATTCCATCTGATATTTTGGAGGCAGCATCAATTGATGGTGCAACAAGCAAACAAACTTTTTGGAAGATTGAATTACCATATTTGTTGCCAACGATTTCTATGGTTTTTATCCTAGCTCTTAAGTCCGGTTTGACTGCCTTTGACCAAATTTTTGCCTTGACGAGTGGTGGTCCAAATAATGCTACAACGTCTCTTGGTCTTTTAGTCTATAACTATGCCTTCAAGAGTAATCAATATGGATATGCGAATGCAATTGCCTTGATTTTATTCTTAATTATTGGAATTGTTTCTCTTATCCAAATCAAACTATCAAAGAAATTTGAAATCTAATAGGGGAGTCTTACACATGAAAAAAGAAGAAAAATTGAATCAGTTTTGGAAGTATGTCCTCTTGATAGTAGGTGGTATTCTCATACTTGTTCCTTTGTTGGTAACGGTTTTTAGTTCCTTCAAGACAACCAAGGATATCATGAATCATTTCTTTGGTTTGCCCAATCCTTTTACATTAAGCAATTATGAACGATTGGTTTCGGATGGGATTGGAGGCTATTTCTGGAATTCAGCTGTTATTACGGTGTTATCATTGATTGTAGTAGACTTCTTTATACCAGCTGCAGCCTATTCCATTGCTCGAAATATGTCCAAGAAAAAAGCCTTTGCAATTATGTATTCACTATTGATTTTAGGGATATTTGTTCCATTTCAGGTGATTATGATTCCTATCACAGTTATGATGAGCAAACTCGGCCTGGCAAATATGTGGGGGTTGGTACTACTTTATCTAACTTATGCAATTCCACAGACTCTCTTCTTGTATGTTGGTTATATTAAAATCAGTGTACCAGATAGTTTAGATGAAGCTGCAGAAATTGATGGGGCTGATCGATTTACAACTTACCGTCGAATTATCTTTCCAATGCTGAAGCCCATGCATGCTACAACCTTGATTATCAATGCATTATGGTTCTGGAATGACTTTATGTTGCCATTGTTGATTTTGAATAAGGATTCCAAGATGTGGACTTTGCCTCTCTTCCAGTACAACTACCAAGGTCAGTATTTTAATGACTATGGGCCAAGTTTTGCATCCTATATTGTAGGAATTGTAACAATTACTGTCGTCTACCTCATCTTCCAAAAACATATTATTTCAGGAATGAGCAACGGAGCAGTGAAGTAAGAAGAACTCATGGAATCTATAGTCTTTGACACAGAGGAAGGGTTCAGCTTGTTGATAATTCTATGTAGAAGACAAGAAAGTAGTACTTAGTTTATCACATTCTATATTAGTACGAGTTTGATGATAAACAGAGATTTAATACTCAATGAAAATCAAAGAGCAAACTAGGAAGCTAGCCGCAGGTTGCTCAAAGCACAGCTTTGAGGTTGCAGATAAAGCTGACGTGGTTTGAAGAGA
>JAWHFN010000184.1:0-3104 GCA_032565555.1 Streptococcus mitis
TAATATTGATACTGTTTTGGAACAAGTATTTGGAGTGACTTTGAGTGATAGTGAAATCATTTCTACTATTTTTCAAGAAATCCAAAAAAAATTTAATTCAAAGAGAACCAAGAAACAGCTTGAAGCTGTTAATGAATTAAAAAAACTTCCTCAATCTTCCGAAAAATTTAGAGTCTTTAAAAATAATTATGAAAAGATTAAGGAGTTGGATAATGGTTTATAGAGGAGAGGATGAAATAACTCCTGTAGATAACAAGATTGATCAAGTCTGGAAAGATGTTTTTCTATTTCTTGTAACATTCCAAGATCAATTTTATTCTCAGAATATAGAACAAAACCCAAGTATAAATATTTCGGAAGTTAAAATAACAACTACTGATAGAAAACGATTCATAGAAAATATCAGTACAGATGAAAACTTTTCCGATTTTGAAGAATTTGCTAAGCTTATTAACAGCACCAAGTTTTATAAAATATTATTTAATATCGCAAAAGATAATCAAGCAATCTCTATGATTAATGATTTACTTAATATAGTAGATCTTTCGGAGTTCTATTATGGTAAAATAAGCTCACTTACAGAATACAATCAAATTATAGATTATTTAGAATCAGATTCATCAGCGCTCAAAGATTTAGGAAAATACTTTTATGAAAATGAGGGAATTTTATCAAAAGTAGGTGTAAAAAGAAAATATTTGGATGATGAAGAATTTTTAAGTAAATACAGACAAAGTATGGAAGGGAAACTATGTCCTTATTGCGGAGAACAGTTAACAGTAGTAGAGATAGATCATTTTTTACCTAAATCAAAATATCCATTGCAGTCAATTTATAGTAGCAATCTAGTTCCATCATGTGTTGAGTGTAATAAAGAGAAGAAAGAAAAAATAGAATTACCTATTTCACATCCATTCAAATTTAATCACTTAGATCATATTAAGTTTACTTTTCAAGGGAATACCGCAGTAGCAGTACCTGATGTAGGTGAAGAAGATAAAAAAACACTTATTCAAAACATGTTGAAAACAACAAATTTTAATAGATTATTTAAAGGGCATATTATTGCTTCAAATTTACGCGAAATTGATCAATATATTAGTAACTATACAAATGATCCACAGAAAATATCAGATTTTGTTGAATTCCAAATTACATCTAAAGTAAAAAAGAAATTATATAAAGATTATGTGCAGAACTGTTCTGAATCTGTTATGCTTCGAGATTATTCGAATTTTTAAGTATAATACTATCCTAAAAATAATATTGTTTATGAATTTTTTATTTGACACTAGAACGATTTGACTATTTATACTAATTGTTGTCAATTTTTTAGAATTAGGGGTATTACATGATAAGATTTCAGAAGGAAGGATTTTCTGAAGATTATAACAGAACACTCAATGGATTAGTTTCAAAAACAATATATGTTGATCCAGATAGTGTTAAATTCATAAGAACATCTTTTTATAATTTATTGACAGAATTTCTTCAAAAAAGAGAGCACGAATTTGGGAAAGGTTTTCTTTATCTACCACCACAATTATCTAAATTGTCTAATAAAAATGGTATGAAGCATGAAAGTAGAGACGACTATAAAATTTTTGTAATTGAAAATGAAGAAACCCAGTTTAGATTGACTTCTGATCAGTTTGGTTTTAGCGCTGCAGAAGGAATATATAGCAAACCTGAAAAGTATCCTCTTGCTAAAATTAATTATTTATCAAAAGAAAGTCCGTCAGAAAGTCGAGAAGAGGTAATAAAAAAAATCATTAATTATGTAGAGAATACTAGAACTTTAGGAGGAGCATTTGTATGGTCAATTCCTGAAGAAGGTAGACGAAATTGCAGATATAATATTAGACGTGGTATTGCTAGTTATATTGAAGATAGGGTGGATTTAACACTTTTAGAAATAAAGCATGCTCTTGATGGAGAATATAAAAAAGAAAAGCATCAAACCGATATTTTATATAATCTTTATCACAATAATACCCAAAATATTCGAAATTGGTTAGAGCATTTTGATTCATTTGATGAGTATATTAGATATTTTATGCTTACTGATTTTGTAGAAGATGGTATGCCTATTAATATTATGACGGGTAATCCTCTGTGTGATGAAGAAATAAAGTCATATAAGGAAAGTAAACATTTTCAAAATAAAGATTTGTCTTTGGAAGAACTATTATCAATATTGGAGAGATTAGAGTCAATGATAGTTAAAAGAACACATCGTATGGAATACTATATAAGTGATTATATAAAAGATCATAGAGATAAAATAGAAAGTTGTAATTCTTATTTAAAACAATAAATTTAATGAAGAGTATATGATTCAAGAAACCTACCATATATCTGTCATTTTAGAGTTTTTCTGCGTTAAACGTTTAAATTTCTACCGTTGGTAAAAGGAACGTGGATATAAAAAATAGAAGAAAACTCTGTTGAACATGCCTTTTACGTTTTTACAACAGGACTAAAAAATAACTATAAGAGTCTTGATATTTAACGAAATAATTATAAAATTCAGACAGATGAAAATCAATCTAAAAAGAGCTTAATATTGTAGGATAGGGAGGAAAAGAAATGGAATTTGTTGTATATTGTAACGGAAGAGAAGTAGATGTTTTTCATAGAATACTCAAAATTATTATTTAATAAATTTTCGAATAAAAATTATTTCGAAATAACACCATATAGAGGAGATCTTCCTGAGAATTTACCTGAATTTGATTTAGAAGAACTTGTAATTTCCTATCTACAAGTTAAAGAGAATTATTATGTTCTCTCTAATTCGATTGCAAATAAATCGATTCTTCCAGCATATATTACACAGAGGGAAGATTTATTTGTATGTAAATAGATACTTGAATGTACGTTAACACAAAGGATGAGCACGCTTAATATTACGGCGTTACATACAAAATAAAATATTTAAAAGCTACAGAGAAACATGGATAATGTAGATAATGTAACTAAAGGAGGTAGCATGTGTCCCTAGATATAGATAAAGAAAAGATGACAATCATGGGAGTAGCTTTTGAAAACCGAACCGTTTTTAAGAGAGTTTGGTATGCTTTAAGTACAAATGTGATTGAAGG
>JAWHFN010000185.1:0-3069 GCA_032565555.1 Streptococcus mitis
ATATGGCAGGTATATCCGTAACTCTTTGCCCCGTAAAAAATAAACAGTGGTTAGAAGCACTCAATGCTCCAACGACAGCTTTTGCATGGTAATTTGCTTGTATAACTCAAAAGGGCTACATCACTTGATAGCCCTTTGTTTTTATCTTACGTTTAAAAGAACACATTCTTGACATTTCAAATAGGCCATCTATCCCTTACAATTTTTCCGATGAACCTTGAGTTTTTTCAGAGACCAATCATAGTGACTGGAGGTGTTGCTGACAAAGTAAGAACCTAGACTTGTTCCGCCGGTCCACTTATAGACACCTTTGGTAAAGAGTTCGTCATTGCTAAAAACTTCTATCAACTCTAAAACCTCTCTATGTGATTGTTCTAGGAGTCTAGTCGCTTCTTCTAAGGAGGTTTTCTGGTGCTTCTTCCAAAAAGCGATATTCATTTCTCCATAAGTTTTCCAATTATAAGGTTCAGGTAGAAAAGGCCTTTCGTGACCTTCTTGATTAGAATGTACCCAAGTCAAAAGTAACTGATGCCATTCATAAAGATGGATCAAGACATCCCGTAGATTTTTATCCCTTTTCCAGTGAGCTTCTTTTTTCTTTGGGTCTCTTGAAAAATCAAATGGAGTCTGTAGCTCATCTTCACTTAGTTGGGAGATGAAACGATTGAGCTTTTCATAGTTTTCCTTAGAGGCCAACATTAGCTCCTCTTTTGTTTTCGGTCTAGGCACAGAGTTCTCCCTTCATATTACTAATTATTATTAGAAATTTTTTATCCTTTAAATCTCTATAACTTATCCTTTAATTTCTCAACAAAGAGATAGGCTGCTGGACAGGTCAAAGTATTCTTAATCGTCAAATGGTTGATTTGATGGATCTTTTTGCGATCTGTATGGGGGAACTCTCGACAGGCCTTTGGACGAACTTCATAGATGGAACAAAGATTATCTCCTCCTAAAAAGGGGCAGGGCATGGATTTGAAAACCTTGTCCCCATCTTCATCTACCTGCAAAAACTCTGCTTCAAAAGCTGGTAATTTCATCTTAAAATACTTGGCGATTCGTGTAATATCCGCTTCTTTAAAGTCCGGTCCCAATGTCTTGCAACAGTTAGCACAGGCAGTGCAATCAATCTCCTCAAAGACTTCTTGGTGAATCTGTTGAGCTATCTTGTCTAGGTTTTTAGGAGTTTTTTTCTTTAGATTGGCTAAAACTTTACGGTGCTCCTTTTGCTTTTGCAAGGCTAGCTGGTGGTAATATTCAATATCAATTTCTTTAGACATGGTTTCTCTCTTATTCTATTTACTTCCCCCTATTATACCATGCCTCTGGAGCATTGAAAAGTGGACTTTGTTAAACTCTACTTTCCCAAAATACGTCAAAAAAACCTTGCAACTAGGTTACAAGGTTAATGACATTAATCAAAGTTAACGTATTCTTTTTGAAGTTCAAGGACTTCTTCCATTGTTGAACACTCTGTAAGAGCACGGTTTGCGTACTCTTCCATCTTAGCAGTGTCCAATTTCTTCATCAAGCTACGTGTACGGAGTACAGATGTTGCTGACATAGAAAACTCATCCAAGCCCATTCCGACAAGAAGTGGAACAGCTTTTTGGTCACCAGCCATCTCACCACACATACCAGCCCATTTACCTTCAGCGTGAGCTGCCTTGATAACGTTGTTGATCAAGCGAAGGATTGATGGGTTATATGGTTGGTAAAGGTATGAAACTTGCTCGTTCATACGGTCTGCTGCCATTGAGTATTGGATCAAGTCGTTTGTTCCAATTGACATGAAGTCTACTTCTTTTGCAAATTGGTCTGCAAGCATCGCTGCTGCAGGGATTTCAATCATGATACCAACTTGGATGTCATCCGCAACTGCAACACCTTCAGCAAGAAGGTTTGCTTTTTCTTCTTCATAAACTGCTTTAGCTGCACGGAATTCTTTCAAAAGGGCAACCATTGGGAACATGATACGCAATTGACCATGAACAGAAGCACGAAGAAGGGCACGGATTTGTGTACGGAACATTGCATCTCCAGTTTCAGAAATAGAGATACGAAGGGCACGGAATCCAAGGAATGGGTTCATTTCGTGTGGCATATCGAAGTAAGGAAGTTCCTTATCTCCACCAATATCCATTGTACGAACAACTACTGGTTTACCATTCATTCCCTCAAGAACAGCCTTGTATGCTTCATACTGCTCATCTTCAGTTGGGAAGTCTTGAGAATCCATGTACAAGAACTCTGTACGGTAAAGTCCAACAGCTTCTGCACCGTTGTTGTTAACACCTTCAACGTCTTTTGGAGTACCGATGTTAGCTGCCAACTCGAAGTGTTTACCGTCAGCAGTCACTGTTTGAGCATCTTTCAAAAGTGCCCATTCAGCTTTTTGTTTAGCATAAGCTTCACCAGCTGCTTTAAATTCTGCCGCTTGTTCATCTGTTGGGTTGATAATCACTTCACCAGTAATTCCGTTAACGGCAAGGATATCACCGTCTTTCACTACTTCAGTGATGTTATTTGTTCCCAATACAGCTGCAATTTCAAGTGTACGTGCCATGATAGCTGAGTGGCTTGTACGTCCACCGATATTTGTTACAAAAGCTTTTACAAAGTTTTTGTCCAATTGAGCTGTATCAGATGGTGTCAAGTCATGCGCAATCACGATTACTTCTTCATTGATAGAAGCTGGGTTTGGCAATTTTTTACCAAGAAGGTTTGCCAATACACGTTTTGTCACGTCGCGGATATCCGCTGCACGTTCTTGCATGTATGGGTTGTCTTCCATACCTTCAAAGATAGTGATGAACATGTCAGTCACTTCTTTAAGACCTGCTTCTGCATTGACTTTCTTAGCACGGATTGTTTCTTTAATCTGACCAATCAATTCTGGGTCAGAAAGAACCATCAAATGAGCGTCAAAAACTTGAGCCGCTTCTTCACCAAGCGTACCTACAGCTTTCTCACGGATAAGAGAAAGCTCGTTTTGAGAAGCTTCAAGAGCTACATCCAAACGAGCCTCTTCTGCGTTTGTATCTTCGACTGAAATAGTCTCGAATGACA
>JAWHFN010000186.1:0-3063 GCA_032565555.1 Streptococcus mitis
TCCATTTTCCTAATTGTTTGTAGTAAACAGTTTCCCTAATTACAGGATCTGTTACTGCCACTGTTTTCTCTGCAACTGCTTCTTTATCTGCCACCAAGCCTTTTAGCAGTGGTGTCGCTACTTTAGATAGATTTGGTTGATCACTCGTCCAATCACGATAATAAAGGTCTCCTCTTACAAAATCAACCTTGGCAACGCGTTTGAAATCAACTTGATCATTTCGATCTTCAGCAACCTTATCATGTGTCACAAAATCTCGATAAGCAATGTTTCGGTCAATAGATTTTTTATTGACGATTTTAGAAACACTGGCAGGCCATAAAGGTGAATCTTGAACATCCTCATCAACTTTTTTATGAGCAGTTGGAATTCTATCTTCAGGATAAATAAATTCTAGGCGAGGGGTTAAAGCAACCTTAAATATTTGATCAGTCTTACTATCTTGGTCAAAATATTGTAAACCTCGATCATAATCACTTGATACAAGATCGTATCCTTGTCGCTTGTAGTCACTAATCGTTTTTAGCGTACTGTATTCAATAGGATAACCAGATTCCCCAGTAACTGTATCTTCCTTCAGTAGCTTGTTTTCACTGATATCCACATAGCTAATCTTGGCTGTTTGATTTTTAATATGCTCCTGTTTTATTTTCCAGTTAGAATAGGAAATTTCCTTAGTAACAAGATTAACAGTCGCATAGCGTTCAAAGGAAATACTTTGTTTTTTCTCAGCAAAAGCTTCTTTACCATTATTCTTATATTTATATTTAATGGTTCTTTGAATCGTTCTCTCTAAAGGCCGTTCTTGATTGGTTCTGATCTTTTCAGCATCTGCAGGCCACTTAGGACTATCGACAACACCAGCTTCAACCTCTTCATTTGACTTAGGATTAGTCTGGTTTTGTAAGCTAATCACTTCATGTTTTGGAGTTAATTTAATAGTATACGTTTGCGGAGTCTTATCATCTTGAAACAGCTTCTTCGATTCATCCGTTTTCAAATAACCATCTTCAACCAATACATAGCCATTCCTTTTGAACTCACTAATTTTCTTTCTCGTATCGTAGTGAAGATCCTCTCCCACCTTACCAGTACGCTCATCTGAAAAAAGTTTTTTCCCTGTTGATTCATCAATATAATTAAATTCAACACGAGATTCCTTTTCAGTCACTTTAGGAGTATCTATATGTTTTTCTTCAAAATGTTGCTCTTCTGAAGCAGTAGCTTCTTTTTCTGAACCCCCGACAGACTTATCCTTGTCTATGCTTTCGATAGAAGGTTTGTCTGTTTCTAAGATATGACTAGCTGCGAGCGTTTCATCTGCAGATACACTCCCAACAGAGCCAGCTAAAAAACCTAAACCACAAGCAACAACAACTGAAGCAACACCCAAACTCAATTTACGGATAGAGTAAATACATTTTTTACTTCCCATGATTTCCCCCTAAGTTATTATTTACTATTCTTATACCTAATATTTTAGTAAGCGGCATTACATTTAACATCTCTTTTTTAAAGTTTTTTCTATTCTTTTTAAAGTTATTTAAAAAAGCCATCCGAAGATGGCTTTTTTTTAAATCGCATTCTTGTCAAAACCGAGTTTACGTTGAATAAACTTAACAATTTCGACGATAATAATCATTGAGAAGCTTCCGCCCATAACGATTCCCCATTGTGACAAGTCTAGTTTGGTTACGTGGAAGATTCCTTCAAGTGGTTCTACAACGATTGTTGCCATGAGAAGGATGAAGGATACCAAGATGGACCAGTTGAAGGTCTTAGACTTAAATGGGCCAACTGTCAAGATGGATTGGTAAACAGATTTCACATTGTAGGCATGGAAGAGCTGAATCAAACCAAGTGTTGCAAAGGCCATAGTAAGGGCATCTGCGTGAATGGCATGATTGTCACCCACGTGAACTGGGTAAAGAAGGGCAAGACCATAAACACTCATAACAATAGCTGCTTGGAGTACACCTTGATAGATAATAGAACTCAAAACACCACCTGAGAAGAAGCTTGCCTTGCGTCCACGTGGTTTATGGTTCATGACACCAGGCTCAGCTGGCTCAACACCAAGAGCGATAGCTGGGAAGGTATCTGTTACCAAGTTGATCCACAAAAGATGAACTGGCTGCAAGACGTCCCAACCAAACAAGGTAGATAGGAAGATGGTTAATACTTCAGCAGTATTGGCAGAAAGTAGGTACTGAATAGTCTTTTGAATATTTGAGAAGACCTTACGTCCTTCTTCCACTGCAACGATAATAGTTGCAAAGTTATCATCTGCAAGAATCATGTCAGAAGCCCCCTTAGACACCTCTGTACCAGTGATTCCCATACCGATACCGATATCGGCTGTTTTCAAAGCCGGAGCATCATTGACACCGTCACCTGTCATGGCAACGACCTTACCTTGTTTTTGCCAAGCCTTGACGATACGAACCTTGTGTTCTGGAGACACACGGGCATAAACAGAGTATTGACCAACGACTTTTTCAAAGTCTTCATCAGATAGTTCGTTGAGCTCAGCACCAGTTAAAACATGTCCTTCTGTATCATTTGCGTCAATGATTCCCAAACGTTTAGCAATAGCTTCTGCAGTGTCTTGATGGTCACCCGTAATCATGATTGGACGAATTCCCGCTTCCTTAGCCACACGAACAGCCTCAGCAGCTTCAGGACGTTCAGGGTCAATCATCCCAATCAAACCAGTAAAGATTAAATCATTTTCAAGCTCTTCAGAAATAAGGTTTTCTGGAATGCTGTCAATAATCTTATAAGCACCAGCAAGGACACGCAAGGCTTGGTGAGCCATTTCAGAGTTGTTTGTATGGATGAGATTTGTAACCTTCTCATCAATCGGAGCAATATCCCCAGCCTTATCACGAAGAACACAACGTTTCAAGAGTTGGTCTGGCGCACCTTTAACAGCTACGAGGAAGCGTCCATCTGCAAGTGGATGAACTGTTGACATGAGCTTACGTTCAGAATCAAATGGCAACTCAGCCACACGAGGATATTTCTCTAAAAATCCTTTGACATCGTAGCCCTTGTCCAAAG
>JAWHFN010000187.1:0-3016 GCA_032565555.1 Streptococcus mitis
AGCTTGTCAATAGCAAGGCTGAAGATAAAAGGACAAAACCTAGTTTTTTCATTGTTTACTCCTATCGGTTCAGGAAACCTGAATTAATTTTACGTTTCATTATACCATGTTTTCACTCATCTTTCATTAAATTTTCAAAAAATTTAATGTTGAGGGATTTATACTAACAATAGACTTTTAACCTCAAAATTGATAAAATAAGAAAGAAAATAAGATAAAAGGAAACTATAAATCACCATGATGAACATGCAAAAATTGAACATACTGTTTTTAATTTTTGTAAACATCAAAAAGGTTGGTTTAAAAGGATTTTAAGTCCTTAAGATTTTTTATCCAACACTACTATTCACGCATCCAAGACAAAATCTTGGCAAAAAAATACAGTAGCAAAGAGTACACCAAACTACCACTCATTATGGGTGGTAGTTTTCTTTTCGTCTAAAATAGAGATAAAAAGATAGGTGGTAGCCTTATGCGTTACGGTTATGTTCGAGTATCTACAAAAGAACAAAATATTGATAGGCAATTTTCAGCCTTAGTAGAAAACAAATTATCAAAAGAAAATATTTTTATTGATTACGTTTCAGGAAAAGATTTTGACAGAATAGAATATCAAAAATTATTAACTACCTTGAAAGAGAATGATGAATTGGTTATAAAATCAATTGATAGATTGGGAAGAAACTATGATGAAATTTTAGAACAATGGCAAGCAATTACTAAGAAAAAGAAAGTAAATATAACTGTTTTAGATTTCCCCTTATTAAATACAAAGAATAGCAATGATAATATCACAGGAAAACTAATCTCCGATATCGTTTTACAAGTCCTATCTTATGTGGCACAGTTTGAAAGAGAACAAATCAAACAAAGACAAATGGAAGGAATACGGGAAGCACAGAAAAAAGGGAAGAAATTCGGTAGACCAAAATTGATTGTCCCGAATAATCTCCCTGATGTGATAGCTCAATATAAGAAAAAAGAAATAACATTACGAGAAGGTGCAGACATCTTAGGAGTATCAAAAAGCACCTTTCACAATTGGATAAAAAATTCATAGTTCTTGTCAAAAAACCTAGGATTTTTTGGACAGAAAATACAGTCTATTTTAGAAGCGTTTTCGTTAGAAAAAAGGTTCTAAAATCCAGCATTTTGGCCAATTATTATTACACTTCCATTTTATCAAGTTTGTCCAAAAAAGTCTAGTTTTTAGGACAAACTGATTATTTTACAATAAATAAAAATAGGGGATATTACATGAATTCAAAATTCATCTAGCATTTCGAAATGATAATGAATTTGACAGAATCTACATCGTCAACGATTCAGGTCTTACGACTATCAGTCAAGCGCAAGCTCAGGTCAAAGCTGCTAGCTTGGTGCAATCGCATATTACTATGAATAAAGATTGGAGAAAATCAAATGTATAAAATTTAATAGATCTAACACGATCGACATATCACAATTTCAAAAAAACTAAACTATTTAAGAAAAGGAACTTTAAACTCATGAAAAAACTATTTTTATTATCAACTACAATTTTAGCTTTTGCTTCAGCATCTTCTTTGTCGACTCATTCTGTCAAAGCAAACGACGAGGTGCCTACTTACGAAGAGCTCGATCCTGCTACGGGAAATAAGATTTTGATTCCATTGCCCGGTTGGAATTCAAATGAGGTTCGAGCTTCTAAAGTCAGATTGATCGAAATCAATCATGACACGCCTAAGACTTTTAAAGAATTCATAAAGGACTCGAAGTATGAAGTGTTCGAGAGAGTGAGGTTTATTGACCCATCGTTCGAATCAGAGTTCGACACTAAATATAGCAACATGTGGATGCCAATGTCATTAGCCGTAAATGATAAATACGTCGTATTCAATCCAAAGGAATTTGGTTTGTACGAGGTAGACGTCGATCGCGGTGACGGAACTGCATATCGATTTAAAGTCGACGTTCGATATAACTCTGGCGCTGGTACTGAAATACAGGTTTATCTAATGGGCATTGAAATCGTGAACACTGACACATCTGACAATTCTTCGTCAGATGCAGCTTCAAATACAAGCAATTCGTCGTCTGTATCAAATTCAGATGCTACATCGAGTCTGACTAGCTCAACACCATCTAGTGCACCTGCTTCGAACTCAAGCGTCGATCTTGGCTTATCTAGCTCAACATCATCTAGCACGCCAATCTCAGCGGAAACACCGGCTGCACCGACTTGGACGTACTCAAACGGTCGTTGGTGGTATAAGCACACTAACGGCAGCTACACTACTAAAGCATGGGAAAAAATCGATGGAGTCTGGTACTATTTCGATGACGAAGGCTGGATGAAAACTGGCTGGGTCAAAGACGGTAAGTGGTACTATCTAAGCGAATCTGGTGCAATGTTGACAGGCTGGAAGAAAATCAACAATACTTGGTATCACTTGAATAATTCTGGTGCTATGGAAACAGGCTGGTCGCAAGTTAATGGTAGCTGGTACTACCTCAATAGCTCAGGCGCTATGCAAACAGGATGGGTGAAAGACGGCAGCTGGTACTATTTGAACAACTCAGCCGCTATGAACACTGGTTGGCTCAAAGATAACGGCGTCTGGTATTACCTTCAAGAATCAGGCGCGATGAAAACTGGTTGGATGAAGGTATCTGGTAAATGGTACTATGCTTATAGCTCTGGCGCACTCGCAATCAATACAACTACACCTGATGGCTACCGTGTCGATTACAATGGAGAATGGGTATAAAATAAACGTCTAATTATAGACCCGAAAAGAAATCTTAGGATGGAGAAGTTAGTATGGGGATAATTAAAAAATATAGTCCTGAAATTTCATTATTTTTATCATTTTTTATTGCATTATTCATACCTTTTATATCTTCTAAAACATCTTTACCTCTTGGTATCATTAACGGTAAATTCCCAAACTAAGTTCCACCGCTAATCCAAGTGGAAGTTAGTCTGATAAAAATTCTAAAAACCAGTGGAAATCCGTGTCAGGGTAAGTTCCAC
>JAWHFN010000188.1:0-3001 GCA_032565555.1 Streptococcus mitis
TCTCGTCATCATCTGGCAGGGCTATATTTCAATTCAAGGAGGTTTACTCAGTCAAGGTGCCCTCATTGCTCTTATCAACTACCTCTTGCAGATTTTGGTGGAATTGGTTAAGCTCGCCATGCTGATCAATTCCCTAAACCAATCCTATATCTCAGCCAAGCGAATCGAGGAAGTTTTTACCGAAGCTCCAGAAGGTATCCATTCAGAGTTAGAACAAAAGCAAGCTACCAGCGAGCAGGTTTTACAAGTTCAAGAATTGACCTTTACCTATCCAGATGCGGCTCAGCCTTCTCTGAGAGACATTTCCTTTGATATGAAGCAAGGGCAAATCCTTGGTATTATTGGGGGAACAGGTTCTGGTAAATCAAGCTTGGTGCAAGTCTTACTTGGACTTTACCCAGCAGATAAGGGAAGCATTGACCTTTACCGAAATGGACGTAGTCCTCTTAATCTTGAGCAGTGGCGGTCTTGGATTGCCTATGGGCCCCAAAAGGTCGAACTCTTTAAGGGAACTATTCGTTCCAACTTGACTTTGGGTTTAAATCAAGAAGTATCTGATCAAGAACTCTGGCAGGCCTTGGAGATTGCGCAAGCTAAGGATTTTGTCAGTGAAAAGGAAGGACTCTTGGATGCCACTGTTGAGGCAGGAGGTCGAAATTTCTCAGGCGGACAAAAACAAAGGCTGTCTATCGCACGTGCAGTCTTGCGCCAAGCTCCGTTCCTTATCCTAGATGATGCGACCTCGGCCCTCGACACTATTACCGAGTCCAAGCTCTTGAAAGCTATTCGAGAAAATCTGCCAAATACGAGCTTAATCTTGATATCTCAACGGACTTCGACACTCCAGATAGCTGACCAGATTCTCCTCTTGGAAAAAGGTGAGTTACTAGCTATCGGCAAGCACGAGGATTTGATGAAGACCAGTCAAGTCTATCGTGAAATCAATGCATCCCAACATGGAAAGGAGGACTAATATGAGACGACAAACTGCAAACCAGACGCTCAAACGTTTGGCAAAAGATTTAGCAAGCCATCCCTTCCTCCTTTTCCTAGCCTTTCTAGGAACCATTGCCCAAGTTGGCTTATCAATTTACCTACCTATTCTGATTGGTCAGGTCATCGACCAAGTCCTAGTGGCTGGTTCTTCCCCAGTTTTTTGGCAGATTTTCATCCAGATGATTTTGGTGGTCATAGGAAATACATTGGTACAATGGGCCAATCCTCTTCTTTATAATCGCCTAATCTTCTCTTATACAAAAGACTTGCGAGAGCGAATCATCCATAAGCTTCATCGGTTACCGATTGCTTTTGTGGATCGGCAAGGCAGTGGAGAGATGGTCAGTCGTGTGACCACAGACATAGAACAGTTGGCATCTGGTTTGAGCATGATTTTTAATCAATTTTTCATTGGTGTCTTGATGATTTTGGTTAGTATTCTAGCAATGCTCCAAATTCATCTCCTCATGACCCTCTTGCTCTTGCTGTTGACACCACTGTCTATGGTGATTTCACGCTTTATTGCCAAACGCTCCTATCATCTCTTCCAGAAACAAACAGAGACGAGGGGGATTCAGACTCAGTTGATTGAAGAATCGCTTAGCCAGCAGACTATTATCCAGTCCTTTAATGCTCAAACAGAGTTTATCCAAAGGCTGCATGAGGCTAATAACAATTACGCAGGCTATTCTCAGTCAGCCATCTTTTATTCATCAACGGTTAATCCTTCAACTCGCTTTGTCAATGCGCTCATTTACGCTCTTCTTGCTGGAGTAGGAGCTTATCGTATCATGATGGGTTCAACCTTGACCATTGGGCGTTTAGTGACTTTTTTGAACTATGTTCAGCAATACACCAAGCCCTTTAACGATATTTCTTCAGTTCTAGCCGAGTTGCAAAGTGCTTTAGCTTGTGCAGAGCGCGTCTATGCTGTCTTAGAAAGTCCTGAGGTGGCTGAAACAGGCAAGGAAGTCTTGACTAGTGACCGGGTTAAGGGAGCTATTTCCTTTAAAAATGTCTCTTTTGGCTACCATCCTGAAAAGATTTTGATTAAGGAGTTGTCTATCGATATCCCAGCTGGTAGCACGGTTGCTATTGTTGGTCCGACAGGTGCCGGAAAATCAACTCTTATCAATCTCCTTATGCGTTTTTACCCTATTAATTCAGGAGATATCCTGCTGGATGGGCAATCCATTTATGATTATACCCGGGCATCATTGAGACAGCAGTTTGGGATGGTACTCCAAGAAACCTGGCTCAAGCAAGGAACTATTCATGATAATATTGCCTTTGGAAATCCTGATGCCAGTCGGGAGCAAGTGATTGCTGCTGCAAAAGCAGCCAATGCAGACTTTTTCATCCAACAGCTACCTCAAGGCTATGATACCAAGTTGGAAAATGCGGGAGAATCTCTCTCTGTCGGTCAAGCCCAACTCTTGACCATCGCCCGAGTCTTTCTAGCTATCCCTAAGATTCTTATCTTAGACGAGGCAACTTCCTCCATCGATACACGGACAGAAGTGCTAGTTCAGGATGCATTTGCTAAACTCATGAAGGGGCGTACAAGCTTTATCATTGCTCACCGTTTGTCAACTATTCAGGATGCAGATTTGATTCTTGTCTTGGTGGATGGCGATATTGTGGAGCATGGCAATCATCAGGACCTCATGGCTAGAAAAGGCAAGTATTACCAAATGCAAAAGGCTGCAGCTTTTAGCTCTGAATAATCCTTTCTATTTTGAAATCTTATGGACAAAAAGAGTTGCCTTCGGGTGACTTTTTTGTTACAATAGCTAGAAAAATTATTCACTGTAATACTCAATGAAAATCAAAGAGCAAATTAGGAAGCTAGTCGCAGGTTGCTCAAAGCACTGCTTTGAGGTTGTAGATAAGACTGACGAAGTCAGCTCAAAACACTGCTTTGAGGTTGTAGATAAAACTGACGAAGTCAGCTCAAAACACTGTTTTGAGGTTGTGGATAGAACTGACGAAGTCAGTAACCATA
>JAWHFN010000189.1:0-2997 GCA_032565555.1 Streptococcus mitis
GGCAGGATTTTCCTTGTCTTCCACATAACCAGCCGCCTTGATGGCTTCCTTGAGCCCAGCTTCTCCGATGACATAGACGGTCTTTTCAAGACCCAAGTCATTCATATAGTCGATAGTTGCCAAAGTCGCTGTGTAGACAGTTGATAGGGGCGTATCGATATTAAAATTCTGAGCCAACATCTCCTGAACACTCTCTGGAGTGCGGGTTGTATTGTTGGTCACAAAGAGATAGGGGATGTCTCGCTTTTGCAATTCATGAACAAAAGCCTCTCCTGCTGGAATTCTGTCTTTCCCCTTATAAATGGTTCCGTCTAAATCAATTAAATAGCCTTTATATTTCATACTTTTCCTCTAAACCTTTTTTATTTCTTGCCAAGTGATGATAGCTTGGGCATTGGTAGCACCGTCGCTTGTAATCTCATGTTTGCTTTCCATTCCAGTCTGTTCAACAGCCGATGTAATAACCCCACCTGGTCGAACTTCCTTGACATACTTGAGATTGATTTTCTTGGGAATATATTGGGTCAAAAAATCAGCTCCCATAACCTCAAAAATCCAGTCCAAGTATTTACTGTTATTGACATGGCCATTCATATCCAAGTCGTAAAAACGAACATGGTAATCCTTGCTGATTGGATTTTCCAAACTTTGATATTTAGGTCCTCGCAGCAATTTTTTGGAAAACTCAGATTGGTAGGGAGCGACAATCTCAGGTTCAACAGCATGGACTTTTCGACTGTCTCGGTCCATGAGAACAAAGGTTGCCATCATGTGGATGAGTTCCTGACCTGCTTCATTATAAATGGTAAAGCGACGGTAGCAAAAAAGTCGATTATAGCTCAAAGCTTCCGTTTCGATGGTAATTTCTTCCGCAAAACGAGGCAAACGAACTACCTCAATATCATAGTCTGTGATAATCCAGACCAGATTATAGTCTTCCAAAATGGCCTTATCACTAACTCCCAGTTCAATCGACTGCATCCCTGAAACTTGCAGAGACAGCAAAATCATATCTGGAAGCTTGATATGACCGTTCATATCAGCCATATCAAAAGGAATTTTCATTTTCATTTGATAAGTTAAGCCCATCATCCTACTCCAAAATAAATCGTTCTGCTACGGTGTCTCCTAAAAAGAGACCTCTTTTTGTCATGCGCACGCGATCACCATCTATTTGCATGAGACCTTGTTGAACCAAGTCTCTGACAGTTTCTCCATAAAGTCCATCGAAAGACCGTCCAAATTTTTCTTCAAATCGCGCGATAGAGACCCCTGATTTCTTGCGGAGGCCCAAGAACATTTCCTCTTCCATTCGCTCCTTTTGACTCAGGTGCTCTTCTGTGATGCGAGCATTGCCTTCCTCAACCGCACTGAGATAATGACGAATGGGACCATGGTTTTTATATCGAACACCATTGACATAGCCAGACGCCCCAGCACCGATGCCATAGTATTCAGCATTGTCCCAGTACATGAGATTGTGACGACTTTCAAAACCAGGCTTGGAGAAATTGGAAATCTCATAATGCTCAAAACCAGCTCGCTCCAGCTCTGCAATGATGTACTCAAACATCTCCGCTTCTAGTTCCTCCTTAGGCAGAGGCAATTTCCCTCGTCGCATCCGATTCATAAAGACCGTATGATTTTCCAAAATCAAGCTATACAAACTCATATGGGGAATATCCAGTCCAATGGCCTTAGCCACATTTTCCTTAACCTGCTCCATGGTCTGACCAGGCAGTGCATAAATCAAATCAATGGAAATGTTGTCAAAACCAGCCAGTTTCAGACGGTCGATATTTTCATAAATATCCTTCTCCAAATGACTGCGCCCAATCTTTTTCAGCATCTTGTCGTCAAAGGTCTGCACGCCTAGCGAAACACGATTGACAGCCGAGTTCTTCAAAACGGCTATTTTATCCGCATCCAAGTCTCCCGGATTGGCTTCAATGGTCAACTCCTCCAAGACAGACAAGTCCAAGTTTTTAGTCAAGCCATCCAGCAATACCTCCAGTTGCGGAGCCGACAGGGCTGTCGGTGTTCCACCACCGATATAGAGGGTTCGCAACTTTTGAATATCATAAGAACGAAACTCTTCCAGTAGATGCTCCAAATAGCTATCGACCGGCTGATTCTTGATAAAGACCTTTGAAAAGTCGCAATAATAACAAATCTGGGTACAAAATGGGATGTGCACATAGGCTGACGTTGGTTTTTTCTGCATAGTCTTATTATACCACAAAAGCGAACAATACTTAGAATTCCGTTTAACAAAATCCTAGCATTGTTCGCTTTCTTTATCTAAACATTCTTTGTATTTTATGACTAACACGATTCCCAGAATCAATCTAGTTTGTCTTTACAATACAAAAGAATGAATGTTCATTTGACTAAATTTTCATTTTAGTCTTCTTTTTTCTTTCCAAGAGCAAGTCCGAGACCGCCTAGCATACCAAGAAGTCCTAGAGAGGCAAGAGTCGCATTTGATTCTGTTCCTGTATTTGGCAATACATTTTGAGAATCATTTGATTTAGCTCCATTATCAACAGTAGTCTTAGTATCTACCTGATCTGCATTCGGAGTAACTGCATTTGGAGTTGGAGTAGCTGGTGCAGGTGTATCTTGACCAGAACCTCCATTAGTGTCAGGTTTGACTGGCGTATCAGGTGTCACTGGTGCAACTGGTTTTTCAGTTACTGGTGTTTCTGGTGTTACCTTAGCTGGAGTTTCTACTGGAACTTCAACTGCTGGTTGACCTGGTTCTGTAATCTTACCTGTTCCTGGAACTTTACCTTCTGGTAGTTCACTGTTTGGTACTTTACCTTTACCGTCTTCACCGATTGTGACTGTGATTGGGTTACCATCTTTACCTGGGATTTCTACCTTAGTTCCTGGTGGGTATGTTGAGCCATCTGGTTTCTTAGGTGTTACTGTAACATCACCTGTCTTAGGATCTTGTTCAACATCTAGTGTTGGTGTCTTACGAGCTGGTGTTGT
>JAWHFN010000190.1:0-2982 GCA_032565555.1 Streptococcus mitis
TAAAATTCTTAAACCATTTAGAAATTTGTTAGAAGTAGGAAATAAATGTTTGAAAGAGGCTATCCGTAAATACTATTTTAGAAACATTTTATAAAGAGCATCAAGTCAAACTCTTCATATCGCCTGAACGTGATTTGGATGCTTGGCTCCTAAATCCCAAGCCCGTTCCCAAAAGAAACATGGAATTATTAACAGATGATTTACTAGCAGGCGATATCATTCTACTATGGAGAATCCAGTTTGGCACTTTTACCACCGAAACCTGGTTTTAAAAACTCCCATTCGAATATGATTCAAAATTCGCTTAAAATCATAAAAAAACACCCCATGGTATGAAGCATGAAGTGTTGTAAAAGCTCGCAAAGCTAGCCAGTTCTTAACCTTTAGAGAACTGGCCAGCTTTACGAGCTTTCTTAAGACCTGGTTTGATACATTTTTATTTTAACAAATTTCGTCGTTCCTTTAAAATCAACGTTTTCCCGTGTTTCCTAAAAATAAATTTACAACCAATTTGAATAAGTTTCAGTTAAATGGTGTGAATTTTACCCTATGGAAACATCTACCAAGTAATTTATATCTTCTCAAACATTTGATAAAAACATTGTATAAAGCAGTATTTACTTTATCAAAGTCATCAATTAATACAATATTTGTTCCCCTGGACAATAAATATTTAGCTTCTATAAAAAACTATTGCTGTCGATTCATCGAAATAAATTACCCCTTCATCACTTATCAATAATCACCTAACTCCCTTAACCTTTCCTGCTCTATCTTCAACATCTCTTCTTCCACCGTGTTCCATTTTCCAAATAGGCATTCGTGTAAAACTTCTGCTGCTGAGGTTTCGTCTACTTGCGAATCATAAACACACGATTGATCTCTTTGATAAATTTGAATTTGTCTAAAAAGTTCTTCCTTTTCCAACTCCCGTAAGTTACCAACCAAATGCTCTACAATTCCATCATGGTGTGTTTTAGGAGTCGCTCTAGCTTGACTAGGATCTATGGCGTAGAGCTCCTCATAACGTATCAAAGTACTGAGATAGGACAATTCTGGCTTAGTCGCAATCAGTGCAAGTGAAACTTGATAGCCTCTAGTTGTCAATAATTGTGCTGTTTTCCGAGGAACTTCGGTTGTTCTCAAGGTACCCTCGATTAATAAATGATAACCTTGTTTACTCAACTCATCTACAAGATATTCAACCATTTGTCCCGCGAATACTTTGGTATAATCTACACTATCTTTACCATACTTTTCCTGTAAACCAAGGTAGTTCGGATGAAAAGAGCGATAACTATCTCCGTCAATGATAATGATATTTCCTTGAAATTCCCTTTGTTTAATACGATGAATCGTTGTCTTACCAGCACCACTCTGTCCACCGAGTAAAATAGCCTTGGGCTGAGACGAAGTTGTTTTTCCACGAGTTAAAGAACGAACGAGTCGATTAGAGGCTTTAACAAAGTCATCCTGGCTGAATTTATCTAATTTCATTAAGCCACCACTAGATGACTTGCTTGTTCTAGCACACGTTCAATGCCATCCAAATAACCATTATATCGCTCTACATCCTCAAAAGTTGAAACAAGATAAATCTTCGTGTTAATCAAATCAGAAAGATCATCGCTCATTAGAACCCAAGGATTAGAACTATCATCAAATGCAATTCCTTGTTCATCTTGAAAACGATAAAGTTGCGCTAAGATATTCGCTCCTCGTTCCTTTATCAATTCTATTTTTAATGTTAACTGATAATCTTCTACTGGTGTGAGCATTTTTTCCTCCCCTACGATATCGATATAGGAAACATTAAATTTTTTGCAGATACGATCTACTAATTCTGTCGAAACTGAACTTGTTCCATTCTCATAACGGCTCAGGCTATTTCGAGAGATGCCAATAATCTTTGCGAATTCAGGTTGGGTGAGATCATGTGTTTTACGTAATGTTTTTATATTTTCTCCAATCATGAGAGCCCTCCTTTTATTTATTTCTATTATATCAAAAAAAATAGAAACGCACCATTTTTGGTGCACCAAAAAACAGATAAACCTTATTAGCGATGTTGACATCTGAAATTTAGATATTGAAGACTACATAATGAAAACTCTGAGAAGCACTGATATCCTGCTATTTCCCATAGTTTTTAAATTTTTAAACAAAACAAAAAAGACATCCAAGAGTAAATTCTTGAATGTCTGTAAACCTTGATATAATAGCATTGATTAACGTTTTGAGAATTGTGATGCTTTACGAGCTTTTTTCAAGCCTGGTTTGTGAAAGCTAGTTTTTATATACTTATAAAATGGCTTTAGAATAGTACTTTATTGAATCTTAAGTTATTAAGATTTTAAAAAAATAAATATAAGTATACTACTTTTAGGAAATTTTTATCCTACTATTAAATTTTCTTTTGTAATCAATTATGTTTAATTGTCAACAATAAAATAAGAACTTAAAAATTTGACTTATAAATATATCTTACACATCTTCAAAACCTAACCATTTCAAATCCCAATATCCTTCCTTACCATCATCAAATAAATTAATATCTATTTCATCTTCATCAACAGTATTTTGTTCCATAGCTTTTGTATTTTCATAACAATAGTAATATTTGTGACATCTATCATTACTTTCCCAATATATTTCAATCTTTATATTAATGTCAGTATCATCATATAATTTGGCCATAGTCCCCCCTTATAGTAATCTAGAAATAGTTTTCAGCCTAGAAATCATAATTCAAACAATGACTTATTATCTAGAAGAAATGCTTCCTTTTCTTGTTCAGTTCCACCTCTTGCATAAACTTTATTACCTAAACGGTAACTATGAACACGAGGAGATTTTCTCTCATCAGGATAACGATGACTCATAGTTTTATTTTCAAGTATTTCAGAAAAAGATGAATTAGCTGTTGAATGATTTTTTTCAAAAACATCCAAATTATTGTCTTTTTTACAATTGGCAAGATTA
>JAWHFN010000191.1:0-2975 GCA_032565555.1 Streptococcus mitis
TGCTGCGGAAGATACTCTTCCTCGTCCAAGTGCAGAAGGTTTGGGAACCTTGGTAGATTATCCAGAAGGTTTGCGTAAGTATGAAGGATATCTGGTTTCAACTGGAACTTCTCTTGAAGGAATGAAAGTTGCCTTGGACACAGCCAATGGTGCCGCTTCTACAAGTGCCCGTCAAATCTTTGCAGATCTTGGTGCTCAATTGACGGTTATCGGGGAAACACCAGATGGCCTTAATATCAACCTTAATGTCGGTTCTACGCACCCAGAAGCCCTTCAAGAGGTGGTCAAAGAAAGCGGGTCAGCTATTGGTTTGGCCTTTGACGGAGACAGTGACCGTTTGATTGCTGTTGATGAAAAGGGTGACATCGTCGATGGTGACAAGATTATGTACATTATCGGGAAATACCTTTCTGAAAAAGGACAATTGGCCCAAAATACAATTGTGACGACTGTGATGTCCAACCTTGGTTTCCACAAAGCCTTGGACCGTGAAGGTATTAACAAGGTAGTCACTGCAGTTGGCGACCGCTATGTTGTTGAAGAAATGAGAAAATCAGGCTACAACCTTGGTGGTGAACAGTCTGGTCACGTGATTTTGATGGATTACAATACCACAGGTGACGGTCAATTATCAGCTGTCCAATTGACTAAAATCATGAAGGAAACTGGTAAGAGCTTGTCAGAGTTGGCAGCAGAAGTAACCATCTATCCACAAAAATTAGTCAATATTCGAGTGGAAAATGCTATGAAGGAAAATGCTATGGAAGTGCCAGCTATCAAGGCTATCATCGAGAAGATGGAAGCTGAAATGGCGGGGAATGGCCGTATCCTTGTTCGACCAAGTGGAACAGAGCCCCTTTTGCGTGTTATGGCAGAAGCGCCTACAACAGAAGAAGTAGACTACTATGTTGATACCATTGCAGACGTTGTTCATGCTGAAATCGGGATTGACTAAAACTTAGAAAACTAGATGAAAATAAAAAATTATGGTACAATAGCTTATAATATTGTAGCCGAGGGAGAAAGACATGAATCTTAAACGTGAACAAGAATTTGTTAGTCAGTATCATTTTGATGCGCGTAATTTTGAATGGGAAAATGAAAATGGAGCTCCTGAAACTAAGGTGGATGTGAACTTCCAATTGCTCCAACATGATCAAGAAAATCAAGTGACTTCCTTGATTGTCATCTTGACATTTATGATTGTATTTGATAAGTTTGTTATCAGTGGAACCATTTCACAGGTAAATCATATCGATGGCCGTATTGTCAATGAACCAAGTGAATTGAGCCAAGAAGAAGTGGAAACTTTGGCTCGCCCAAGTTTGAACATGCTCAACCGTTTGACTTACGAAGTAACTGAAATTGCATTAGACTTACCAGGAATCAATTTGGAGTTCTAATATGAAACTAGCTGTTATCACAGATTCTTCTGCCTATCTCAGTGCAGAGACCTTGCAAAGAGAAGATTTATTTGTCTTGGATATTCCTGTCAATATTGATGGTGAGGAGTATGTCGAAGGCATCAATCTGACTGCTGAGGAATTTTACCAAAAAATGGCTCAGGCTTCTGAATTGCCTAAGACTAGTCAACCAAGTATTGCCAAGTTAGATGAAATCTTAACTTCGCTCAAAGAACAAGGTTATACACATGTCTTGGGGCTTTTCCTATCTTCTGGAATTTCAGGTTTTTACCAAAATATTCAGTATATGATAGATGAATATGAGGGCTTAACCATTGCTTTTCCAGACACTTTGATTACAAGTGCTCCTCTGGGTATCATGGTTGAAAGCGTCTTTAATTGGCGTGACCAGGGCGATGATTTTGCCAGCATTCAGGATAAGCTAGCCATTCAAATTAGCCGTACGTCAGCTTTTATCATGGTAGATGATTTGGATCATTTGGTAAAAGGTGGACGCCTTTCAAATGGGGCTGCGATTTTGGGTAATCTACTAAGCATTAAGCCAATCCTTTATTTTAACGATCAAGGTGTGATTGAAGTTTACGAAAAAGTTCGTACTGAAAAGAAAGCAACCAAGCGTTTAATTGAAATTATCAAGGAAACAACGGCTTCAGGCCAATATCGGGTCATTGTCATTCATGGGAATGCTCCTGAAAAGGCTGAGGAATTGCGTCAGCACTTGGTTGAGTCAGGCTTGAGTTCAGATATTTCACTTGCTACATTTGGTAGTGTCATTGGAACTCACCTAGGAGCAGGAAGTATTGCTCTGGGGTATATTCCAGTGATTTAGTTAGCACTTCTAGGCTAGTTAAGAAGTTAGCAGTTGAACACGCCTGGAACCCTGTGTGAAAAAGATAGTTCTTCCAAGGAGTAGACACTTCTTGATCAGAACTCCTATTTTCACTTTGTGTTCCTACAGGCTTTGTATCTTAGACAGGAGTAGAGATGAGTATTCGAGTAATTATTGCTGGTTTTAAGGGAAAGATGGGCCAAGCTGCTTGTCAGATGGTCTTGGCTGAGCCGGACTTGGACTTGGTAGCAGTTTTGGATCCTTTTGAGTCTGAATCAGAATGGCAGGGTATTCCTGTTTTCAAGGATAAGGCTGATTTGGTCGGTTTTGAAGCAGATGTCTGGGTAGACTTTACTACTCCAACTGTTGCCTATGAAAATACACGTTTTGCTCTTGAAAATGGCTTTGCTCCAGTAGTTGGAACAACAGGTTTCACAAGTGAAGAAATTGCAGAGCTAAAAGAATTTTCTCGTGCCCAAGCTTTGGGTGGCTTGATTGCTCCTAACTTTGCCTTAGGTGCTGTCTTGCTCATGCAATTTGCAAAGCAGGCTGCCAAATATTTCCCACATGTGGAGATTATCGAGCTCCATCATGACAAGAAAAAGGATGCTCCGAGTGGAACAGCTATTAAAACAGCTGAATTGATGGCAGAAGTTCGAGAGTCAATCCGGCAAGGTGCGCCTGATGAGGAAGAATTGATTGCAGGTGCCCGTGGTGCTGAC
>JAWHFN010000192.1:0-2944 GCA_032565555.1 Streptococcus mitis
TATTGCTCAAGAACTAGCTCAAGAACATTATGTGGTCTTGCCAACGGAAATTAGTAATTGTCTTCCTAAAGTAATGAATAAAATATCTCAAAAAAGAATGGGATAAAATTCAATTTTAGGAGAAAACGAAGTAAATATTACCACAATAAAACGCATAATATCAAGTTTTTTTAATACCTGATACTATGCGTTTTTGACTTTAAAGACTTTTTGGTCTGTTTCTATTTTGGAGCAATCTTTTGCTCAGTATGTTTTATAATTTCTCGTTGATAAATCGGATAAACTGATTCCACCAAACTTTTAAGAAGAAGGCTTTTTCAACTTTCTTTTCTGCTACCATTTCGAAACTAGGATGTTCTGTGGTAATGTAACCTTGACCAATCAAATCCTTGTCTTCGTAAGTCAAATGGCCAACCACTGTTCCAGCTTCAAGTGGTGCGGGGATTGCTTTAGAATCAGGTGTGAATTGAATAGATTGGGAAGAGTGATTCCCACCACGTTCAATTAGATAGATATCCTCTGGGGCCACTGCAGTGACCGTATCTTCTTTTCCATCTTGTACAGGGACTTTGCTATCTTGATAGGCATCGCCTTTTTGCACGATTTTACGAAGTGTGAATGTAGAAGAAATATAATCCATTAGGGAAGATGTAGCTGTAAAACGAGAGTAAGGATTATTATCTTGATGATCTGCATTCAAAACAACGGTGATAACCCTCATGCCTTTTTCGACAGTAGTACCAACAAAAGATTCTCCAGCCTTATCTGTTGTTCCTGTTTTCAGTCCATCAAAACCACCACGGTAAGCAGGCATACCTTCTAACATGTAGTTGGTAGAGGTGATTGTCATTCCAGCAAAAGTAGAAGAAGGTTTTTTCGTTATTTCCAAGACTTGTGGGTACTTTTTGATGAGATTACGGGCAACGATAGCGACATCATAGGCACTGAGCTTATTTTCATCATCTTTATTAGACCCTGGGTAAATGTTATCTCCAAGAGTTTCGTTGTTCAGACCAGTTGTATTGACAACAGTGGCATCTTTTATTCCCCATTCCAGGAGTTTGGCCCGCATCATATCAACGAAGTTTTTTTCAGAGCCAGCAATTTTCTCAGCTAGGGCAATAGCGGCGCTGTTGGCACTAGATACCAGAGTTGCTTCAAGTAACTCTTCGACAGTATAATTACGGGCCTCCATGGGAACATTACTGGCTTCAGAATTTGTCGTCAATTGATAAGGATAATCAGAAATATCTACTGGGGTGGATAGTGTGATACTTCCATTTTCTAGAGCCTCATAGACAAGATAAACTGTAAGTAGTTTTGTTATAGAAGCAATTTCGACAGGTTGAGTTGCATCTTTCTCATATAGAATTTTACCAGTATTGGCCTCAACAGCAATCGCATGTTTAGCAGCAATATTAAAATCTTGGGCAGCAACAGTAGATGCTGCCCCAATTACGGATAGACTTAAGAGAGTAAAAATGATTTTTTTCATAGTAAGTTTATTCTAACATAAAGAAAAAAATATTCCCAGTTTCATGATAGAAGAAAGAAGCTTTTTTGAAAGTATGGTAAAATAGATGAATGGAGGTAGCTCATGTTTCGTAAGAATAAATTATTTTTTTGGACCAGTGAGATTTTATTAGTAACAATCATTTTTTATTTATGGAGAGAGATGGGGGCTATTGTCACGCCTTTTGTAAGCGTAGCGAACACCATCATGATTCCATTTTTATTGGGTGGCTTTTTATATTATTTGACCAATCCTATTGTAAATTTTTTACAAAAGTATTTCAAAATTAATCGTATTATTGGTATTCTACTAACCTTGTGTGCTTTGGTTTGGGGGCTTGTTATTGGGATAGTCTATCTCTTACCGATTTTGGTCAATCAGTTGACCAGCTTGATTGCGACTAGCCAGACTATCTATAGTCGTTTACAAGATTTGATTATGGATTTATCTACTTATCCAGCCTTTCAAAATTTGGATATTCAAGCGACTATTCAACAATTAAATCTATCCTATGTAGATATTTTACAAAATATCCTAAATAGCGTTACCAATAGTGTTGGAAGTGTTCTATCAGCTCTCTTTAGTACCGTTTTGATTATTATTATGACCCCTGTGTTTTTGGTTTATTTTTTGTTAGATGGTAACAAATTTTTGCCGATGCTTGAGCGCACTGTTTTAAAGAGAGATAAGTTGCATATTGCAGGTCTTTTAAAGAATTTGAATGCGACAATTGCTCGCTATATTAGTGGAGTCGCAATTGATGCCATTATTATCGGTTGTTTGGCCTTTATCGGATATAGCGTGATTGGTTTAAAATATGCTTTGGTCTTTGCCATCTTTTCAGGATTGGCCAATCTCATTCCTTATGTGGGACCAAGTATTGGCTTGATTCCGATGATTATTGCCAATGTCTTTACGGATCCTCATAGAATGCTAATTGCAGTTGTTTACATGCTAATCATTCAACAAGTGGATGGAAATATCCTCTACCCTCGAATCGTTGGTGGCGTGATGAAAGTCCATCCAATAACAATTTTAGTATTACTTTTGTTATCAAGCAATATCTATGGGGTCATTGGTATGATTGTCGCAGTACCAACCTATTCTATCTTAAAAGAAATTTCTAAGTTCTTATCACGTTTGTATGAAAACCATAAAACAATGAAAGAACGAGAAAGAGAATTAGCTAAGTAAAAGTCAGGAAATTCCTGATTTTTCTTTTTCTTTAGGTAAATTATAGGAGTAGAAGTGTCGTTTAGATCAGCCGATTAAGAATAATTCATAAAAACTTTGTAAAACACTTGCAATTTAGCTGAAATTTGATAAAATAGTAAGGAAAGTTAGACTGTATTGCCTACTGTCTATCTATAAAATATATTTTATTGGAGGCTTTTACTCAAATGGCAAAAGAAAAATACGATCGTAGTAAAC
>JAWHFN010000193.1:0-2875 GCA_032565555.1 Streptococcus mitis
TAATTTACTTGCTAATCTATGAAACCTTGGCTCTGGTGGGCATGGCTTCCGGTATTGGCATCAAGCATATTCTACAAAAATGAAAAACAAAAAACTTTCACAAAATCCTTGAAAAATCTCACAATCATGCTATAATAATCCATAGAGACAAGTCACTTAGTCCCTTTCTACTAGAGAGTGCGTGGTTGCTGGAAACGCATAGAGAGCCTAAACTGATACTACTCTTGAGTTTTTTATGAAAACATAAAACGGTGGCCACGTTAGAGCCAATCAGAGGTGTCCCTCTCTTTTGAGGTACATAAATGAAGGTGGAACCACGTTGCGACGTCCTTTTGAGGATGTCGCAATTTTTTATGAGGAGGCTAACTATGGAGTTGCAAGAATTAGTGGAGCGCAGTTGTGCAATCCGACAAGCTTATCACAAACTGGAAGTTAAGCATCATGATTCCAAGTGGACGGTAGAAGAAGACCTCTTGGCTTTGTCTAATGATATTGGAAATTTCCAACGACTAGTGATGACCAAGCAAGGACGCTACTATGATGAAACACCTTACACACTGGAACAAAAACTTTCAGAAAATATCTGGTGGCTAGTAGAACTTTCTCAACGTCTGGATATAGACATTCTGACGGAAATGGAAAACTTCCTCTCTGATAAAGAAAAGCAATTGAACATTAAGACTAGGAAGTAGTCTGCAAAAAAGTCAATGCTTAGAAACTATGAAATAATAAAAAGGAGAACATCATGATTAACATTACTTTCCCAGATGGCGCTGTTCGTGAATTCGAATCTGGCGTTACAACTTTTGAAATTGCCCAATCTATCAGCAATTCCCTAGCTAAAAAGGCCTTGGCTGGTAAATTCAACGGCAAACTCATCGACACTACTCGTGCTATCACTGAAGATGGAAGCATCGAAATTGTGACACCTGATCACGAAGATGCCCTCCCAATCTTGCGTCACTCAGCCGCTCACTTGTTTGCCCAAGCAGCTCGTCGTCTGTTCCCAGACATTCACTTGGGAGTTGGTCCAGCCATCGAAGACGGCTTCTACTACGATACTGACAACACTGCTGGTCAAATCTCTAACGAAGACCTTCCTCGTATCGAAGAAGAAATGCAAAAAATCGTCAAAGAAAACTTCCCATCAATCCGTGAAGAAGTGACTAAAGACGAGGCACGTGAAATCTTCAAGAACGACCCTTACAAGTTGGAATTGATTGAAGAACACTCAGAAGACGAAGGTGGTTTGACTATCTATCGTCAAGGTGAGTATGTAGACCTTTGCCGTGGCCCACACGTCCCTTCAACAGGTCGTATCCAAATCTTCCACCTTCTCCATGTAGCAGGTGCTTACTGGCGTGGAAATAGCGACAACGCTATGATGCAACGTATCTACGGTACAGCTTGGTTTGACAAGAAAGACTTGAAAAACTACCTCCAAATGCGTGAAGAAGCTAAGGAACGTGACCACCGTAAACTTGGTAAAGAGCTTGATCTCTTCATGATTTCTCAAGAGGTTGGTCAAGGGCTTCCATTCTGGTTGCCAAATGGTGCGACTATTCGTCGTGAATTGGAACGCTACATCGTTGATAAGGAGTTGGCTTCAGGCTACCAACACGTCTACACTCCACCACTTGCTTCTGTTGAACTTTACAAGACTTCTGGTCACTGGGATCATTACCAAGAAGACATGTTCCCAACTATGGACATGGGTGACGGGGAAGAATTTGTCCTTCGTCCAATGAACTGCCCGCACCACATCCAAGTCTTCAAACATCATGTTCACTCATACCGTGAATTGCCAATTCGTATCGCTGAAATCGGTATGATGCACCGTTATGAAAAATCTGGTGCCCTCACAGGTCTTCAACGTGTACGTGAAATGTCACTCAACGACGGTCACCTCTTTGTGACTCCAGAACAAATCCAAGAAGAATTCCAACGTGCCCTTCAGTTGATTATCGATGTTTATGAAGATTTCAACTTGACTGAATACCGCTTCCGCCTCTCTCTTCGTGACCCTCAAGATACTCACAAATACTTTGATAACGATGAAATGTGGGAAAATGCCCAAACCATGCTTCGTGCAGCTCTTGATGAAATGGGCGTGGACTACTTTGAAGCCGAAGGTGAAGCAGCCTTCTACGGACCAAAATTGGATATTCAAGTTAAGACCGCTCTTGGAAAAGAAGAAACTCTTTCTACTATCCAACTTGACTTCTTGCTTCCAGAACGCTTCGATCTTAAATACATCGGAGCTGATGGTGAGGAGCACCGTCCAGTTATGATCCACCGTGGAGTTATCTCAACTATGGAACGCTTCACAGCTATTTTGATTGAGAACTACAAGGGTGCCTTCCCAACATGGCTTGCACCACACCAAGTAACCCTCATCCCAGTATCTAACGAAAAACACGTGGACTACGCTTGGGAAGTGGCTAAGAAACTCCGTGACCGCGGTGTCCGTGCAGATGTAGATGAGCGCAATGAAAAAATGCAGTTCAAGATTCGTGCTTCACAAACAAGCAAGATTCCTTACCAATTAATCGTTGGGGACAAGGAAATGGAAGACGGAACAGTCAACGTTCGTCGCTATGGCCAAAAAGAAACACAAACTGTCTCAGTTGATGACTTTGTTCAAGCTATCCTAGCTGATATCGCCAACAAATCACGCGTTGAGAAATAAGAGATAAAATCCTAGCTACCTAAAAAGCAACAACTATTTCAGCTGTTGCTTTTTATATTTTTACTCAATGAAAATCAAAAAGCAAACTAGGAAGCTAGCCGCAAGCTGTACTTGAGTACGGTAAGGCGACGCTGACGTGGTTTGAATTTGATTTTCGAAGAGTATTATTTAATCCGAGCTAGTAGT
>JAWHFN010000194.1:0-2839 GCA_032565555.1 Streptococcus mitis
GCTGTCACGTAACGAGGGATATTCATGTTGAACTCATTTTGAATCAACTCTTGACGACTTGCTAAATGGCTATAGCCTTTTTCTTCGATACGATTCTTGTAGACATCTACAATTTTCGCAATATCTTTCTCTTGGAGGGCATTTTGTTTCCCAACTTTGATAAAGTTACGGGATGCATCGATGAAAAGAACTGGCTCGTTTAATTCACGGTTTTTCTTCAAGATGATAACACAAACCGGAATCCCTGTGTTTGTAAATAGATTACTTGGTAAACCAATGACGGCATCAATCTGATTTTTCTCTAGTAGGCGTTTTCGAATTTCACCTTCTGCAGAACCACGGAAGAGGACACCGTGTGGTAAGACAATGGCCATGGTTCCTGTCGTAGATAAGTGATATAGCCCATGAAGAAGGAAGGCGAAATCTCCTTTAGAATCTGGAGGAAGTACACCTGCAATTTCAAAACGTGGATCGCTAGGTTTTAAACCAGCGCGGTTCCAATTCTTAGTCGAATAAGGAGGGTTCATAACGACTGCATCAAACTGTACTCCTTCATTTGGACGTTCCGGATCTTCCGGCCAGTCTTGACCAAGAGTATCTCCATTTTTGATACTCATCTTTTCTGGACGAACTCCATGAAGTAAGAGATTCATTCGGGTCAAGTTATAAGTTGCTGTGTTTTTTTCTTGACCATAGTAATTAAGGCTTTTCTATAGTTCTTCTGATAAATACTTTTTAACAGTTAACAAAAGAGAACCTGAACCGACTGTTGGGTCATAGATGGAAGTAATATTTTGATTTGTCGCTACAATCTGCGCCATAACTTCACTGACTTGATGTGGCGTGTAGAATTCTCCAGCTTTCTTACCAGATTCCATAGCAAATTGGCCAATCAAGTACTCATAGGCATCTCCAAGGACATCTCCATTTTGAAGAGCCACCATGTCCAAATCTTCAAACAGACGGATTAATGCTTGGATGTTTTTATTACGTTCATTCAAGTCGCTACCAAGAGCTGTATCTGTTAAATCCAGAGTTGAACTTGAAAAAAGGCCTTTGAAATCATCAGAACCATTGGTAACAGCAATACTGCGTTCGAATTGGTTAAGGCTATCAGTAACTTTCTGAACTTCAAAAATTCCCGGCATTCATATCTTGGACCCATGTTTGATATAGATGTTCAGGTCGCACAAAATAGCCCAAAATATCCTGAATCATTTTTTCTAGTTCAGTACCATATTCTTGATGGGCATTTTTATATTCTTCAAACCAATCTTCTTCCTTAGAAATACCTGCGGTTGTCGCAAATGTTTTCAGAGTCTGGTCACTCAAAAATTTATAAAACATAAGGCCCAACATGTAGTCTTTATAGCGACTAGCATCCATGGACCCACGTAATTCATTTGCACCATTCCATAAACGTGCTTTAATTTCTTCTGATGTAATCATATAACTCCCCTTTTTAAATTCCTTTCAAACAATAAACCTACTAAAATATTTATTATTTGAAATCGCAACCATTGGCTTGATTATAGGCCAAAAGCAAAATACATTATCTATAAAATTATATCATAAAATTAGAGCTTTTGTCTGTTGTGGTTGCAAAGAGAAGAGTTTAAATATCTAAAAAATCTTATTGAGTAATTATCTAGCATTTTTATTTCGAACCAAAAATAATGCTCTCTCCCATCTTTCGTTTTTCTTTATTTAAGACAAAAAAATTTTTTTGGTTAATTGCCATAGTTCTTAATATATCATTAATTAAAAAAGTTAAAGGAATATTCATCGAAGAAGATTTTTGAAAGTCCACTACAAATCTAAAATAATCTTCTGAGAAATAGTCCATCTGCAATTTATTTTTATAACTCTCTTTTATATATGTATTCATTTTGTTTGATTGACCGGTCCTTGTCCTTTCATTGCATTAATAGTAGTTGTAATTCTGCTTTCTTTTTCGCCTCTTGATCCGATAATTTTGTACTATCCCACGCATATGCTACTGATTTTCCTTTATTATAAATCAACCAAATTTTTAAATTTTCAATACTTTCTTTCAATTCTTTCCAATTATTCTGGTTAATTAACTCTGGCAGATCATGGCTTGAAACAAAGCCATATTCAATAATGCGATTTTGTGTCTAAACCTTTAAAGAAGGACTATATTGCTTGAACTCATCAATCAATTGTTGTTTTATGTCACGAAACAAACTATGTATTAAAGAATTTTTCATCTCTATATAGTTATTAATAGCTTGTTTAATTTTATCTCCCCTATTTGGAAAATACATTCGTAACAAATATAGCAAACGAAAGTATAGAGCTTGTTTTGAAACTCCCAAATTTTCTTGTACCTTCTGAAAACTATCATAGTTGTAGTAAATTTTTGACAATAAAACAATATCTGGCATTAATACCACTGCAGAAAAAATATTTGCCTCACGTTCTAGTAAATTTTCCTGATTGTCGATAGATTCTGTAAAACATGTACCGTTATGGTTAAGGACAAAATGGCCTAGTTCATGACATAGGGTGAAATTCTGCTTAACTTTAGGGTTATCCTTCTCATAAGAAAAACTAATCCCATACTCATCAATTATGGTTAAACCTTCAATTTTATGATTCATAAAATGATGACTAATCACTTGAATCTGATATTTTTGAATACAATACTGAAAGAAGTAATTGAAATAATAGTTTAATAGAGAAATATTATTGTCTTTCATGTACTGATATAATTGTTGTTTTGTAGGCTTACTTATCCTTGTATATAATTCATTCAAAGAATGATACCTCCTTAAGCGTAAATTACAAAACTAAACCAAATCGATTGAATTTATTG
>JAWHFN010000195.1:0-2792 GCA_032565555.1 Streptococcus mitis
ATGATAGTAAAGCAAAAGAGCAGTCCGTTACCAATTAACCACCAAAGTGAGAAACGGAAACGGTAGCTATAAAGTAGCGATACAATCAAGATTACCAGAGGTGTAAAGAAGAGAATATTATTTACGTAGAGACTCTTGAGAAAAAGGGGGTCAGAAATGATTAGTGATAACAACTCATAAAGTGGCCAGTAAAAGAAAAAGATGACCAAATAATAGGGGAGATGGGAATAGAATCTACGCATGATAATCACCTCGTTTTAAAAAACAGACAACTTAGATTTCTTGCTATGATTATTATAGCATGTTTAAAACAAGAAAGTAAATCTGTTGACAAAGAAGTTAGTTATTGGTAGAATAGGGATTGTCGTAAAGACAAATAACTTCTTCTTGGTTACAGGCATGCCAACCTGTCACTCGGATGAAGCCAAATAAAAAGGAGAAACATCATGGCAATCTCAAAAGAGAAAAAAAATGAAATCATCGCACAATATGCACGTCACGAAGGTGATACAGGTTCAGTAGAGGTTCAAGTTGCTGTCCTTACTTGGGAAATCAACCACCTTAACGAACACATCAAACAACACAAAAAAGACCACGCTACTTACCGTGGATTGATGAAGAAAATCGGTCGCCGTCGTAACTTGCTTGCATACTTGCGTAAAAACGACGTTAACCGTTACCGTGAGTTGATCAACTCTCTAGGACTTCGTCGCTAATTCAAGGTACAAAGGCCGTCAAAAGCACAAAGCAAAAATAGGAAAATTGACGAAGAAACTTCAGTTTCTAGGAGATTTTATCTTTTTTGCCAAGTGCTTAGGCCGTGTTCAATTGAGCATATCTTGATAATGAAGCTACTCTAAATTGGGTAGCTTTTTTACTTTTGTTACCTTACCTCGATATACTCAAGTATAATCTTCGGTTACGGTTCCTAGCACTGTAAGGTAAAATAAACTAGATATTCTCCCTTCGGGGAGATTTTTTTGTTTCACTAAAAATTTTGTACAATCTTCGCCTCGCTGCCTAGTCTATAAACGGTTTATCCAGCAAGAATTATGATGCTATGGGCGTAAGAAATACGTATGAAAATAGGGAAACGACATCGTGTTCGATGAACACAAGGAGTTTCATCTTTTTCACTAGGATTTTAGCCCGAGCTCAAATCAGCTCTCTGATTTTCAGAGGGCTTTTTTATTGAGGTTTTATCGGTCACAATTTTGGAGACTACAAAAACTATCGAATCGTAGATTCTCCATGCTCATAAGTTTTATCGGTCACAATTTTGGAGACTACAAAAACCCACATGATTATCTACCAGGGAATCGCGGAAGTTTTATCGGTCACAATTTTGGAGACTACAAAAACTCGTCAGTTAATTGCCCACAAAATTATCGAGTTTTATCGGTCACAATTTTGGAGACTACAAAAACCTCAAATGGTATCAGCTAATTACACCATAAAGGTGCGTAGCTACTCGGCTTGAAAAGCCGAGTAGCTGTCTGCAAGCCCCCTCGGAGAGCCTACACTTTACGAAGTAAAGTATAGTATGTTATACTTTACATGGAAGTAGTCACCGAATTCCAGTTAGAAATTACTTTGTAACTACGTTTTGAGGAGGAGTAAAATGCTTTCCTATGTTCGACATTACCCACTAGCGATAGCTAAATTAATGTGTCTGTGCTCTCCTAAAATCTGCTGATTTATTACTGACCAATACAGGAGGTTTTTTATGGGACAGACAATCATATCTGCTATTGGTGTTTATATTTCCACCAGTATCGATTATTTAATTATTTTATTTATTTTATTTGCACAGCTATCACAGAATAAACAAAAATGGCATATTTATGCGGGGCAATATCTAGGCACAGGCTTACTTGTAGGGGCGAGTTTAGTTGCTGCTTATGTCGTTAATTTCGTGCCTGAAGAATGGATGGTTGGATTGCTTGGTTTAATTCCTATCTATTTAGGGATTCGCTTTGCAATTGTTGGAGAAGGTGAGGAAGAAGAGGAAGAAGAGGAAGAAATTATTGAAAGATTAGAACAAAGCAAGGCAAATCAACTGTTTTGGACAGTTACATTGCTAACAATTGCGTCTGGCGGAGATAATTTAGGTATCTATATACCTTATTTTGCTTCGTTAGATTGGTCACAGACCCTCGTGGCGTTGCTTGTGTTTGTAATCGGCATAATTATCTTATGCGAGATTAGTCGGGTGTTATCCTCTATTCCGTTAATATTCGAGACAATTGAAAAATACGAGCGAATCATTGTGCCCTTAGTATTCATTATACTTGGACTATACATCATGTATGAAAATGGCACGATAGAGACTTTTCTGATCGTGTAGATTTTTTTGTTTCACTAGGATTTTAGCCCGAGCTCAAATCAGCTCTCTGACTTCAGAGGGCTTTTTACATTGTCATCTTACCTTGCTATGCTCAAGCATTATCTTTGCTTATGCTTCCTGGCACTGTATGGAAATATCAACCATAATTTTTCTGATTTTAATTGTATTTTTTCCATAGCTTGTTACACAGTTGAAAATATGGTATACTTTTTATGAGAATTTTCTAAATTTTTAAGATTCTAACAAAGGAGGTTTGCATGCTTTCCAAATTTTCTGGAAGCCGACAAGACCAGCAATTTGTGTTACTTTTAGTTATTTTGCTAGGTATTTTAGGGATTTCTCTCTTTCTAGCAGTTTCAATGGGATCTGTTGCGATTGATCTAGGAGATACCTATCGGATTATTTTGAGCAGGTTGGGATTTCCTCTTGAGATAGGAGAGGTTTC
>JAWHFN010000196.1:0-2786 GCA_032565555.1 Streptococcus mitis
AAGAAAAGTGCAAATAAGAAATCTCCAGATTAGGAACTATCAATGAGTTCTCTAGTCTGGAGATTTTTCAATATACTTCGTTATCGGGCGGTTACGATAATGAGAGGTTTAGGTTAACTTGATTTCAAAATTTTTAGGTCTAGGAATGACTATTCATATAGAGATAGGTAATTCTTCAAAGATGGTAGTCATATAGAGGACGATAGTTGTTAAGTAATGTTTTAATTGATAATAGTGGCTATTTGATGATGTTTTATGTCAAAGTAAATAGATAAGATTTTTATTTTTGACAAATGAGAACATATGATGTAATGATTTTTAGGGAAAAGCTATTTGGAAAAGAACTTACTCAAATAACAATTCAGGATCAAAAACTGACAGTTGAGGAGTAGAGTGGATAAATTAAGTTTGCTACTGTATAATGGATTTATCACTAAAAACACTCCATGCCATATTTTACATAGCATTAGTCTTCTAAAAATGGACAGAAATCATTGTAAAGGCTATCAAAAAGGAGTATAATGAGTGAAAGAAATTTCGGAGGTTAAAGATGCTAGAAGTAAGAAGTCTAGAGAAAAGTTTTGGATCCAAGCAAGTTTTGTTTGGCATTGACTTTCAAGCGCGACCAGGTCGTATTTTGGGATTAGTCGGGAAAAACGGTGCTGGGAAAACAACGATTTTCCATAGTATTTTGAAATTTTTAGAATACCAAGGAGAAATCAGTCTGGATGGTCAGGATATTCGTCAGGAGACCTATGCTCGGATTGGCTATCTGCCTGAAGAACGCAGTCTCATGCCTAAATTGACAGTCCTTGAACAAGTTCGTTACTTGGCGACTCTAAAAGGTATGGATGCCAAGGAAGTTAAGGAAAAACTTCCTCAATGGATGAAGAGGTTGGAAGTGAAAGGGAAGCTGACAGATAAAATCAAGAGTCTGTCAAAAGGAAATCAGCAGAAGATTCAGCTCATTATTACTCTGATTCATGAGCCAGATTTGATTATCTTGGATGAGCCTTTCAGTGGATTGGATCCAGTCAATACTGAATTACTCAAGCAAGTCATTTTTCAAGAAAAAGAACGTGGGGCAACCATTATCTTTTCTGACCATGTCATGACCAACGTCGAGGAGCTTTGTGACGATATTCTCATGATCCGAGATGGCCGTGTGGTCTTGTATGGACCAGTTCAGGATGTCCGCAATCAATACGGGAAAACGCGTCTCTTTGTTTCAAGTGAACGAAGCAAGGAAGAATTGGAAAACCTTCCTCATGTTAAACAGGTGAGCTTGACCAAACAAGGCAGTTGGAAATTGATCTTGGAGGATGAGAGCGCTGGAAGGGAACTCTTCCCAATCTTGACTCAGGGGCAATATATCGCAACCTTTGACCAACAAGCGCCAACAATCGATGAAATCTTTAAACTAGAATCAGGGGTGGAAGTATGAGAAATATGTGGGTTGTAATGAAGGAAACCTATCTTCGACATGTCAAATCGTGGAGTTTCTTCTTTATGGTGATTTCACCATTCTTGTTTATCGGTCTCTCTGGAGGAATTGGCTATCTCCAAGGCTCTTCTATGGCTCAGAGTGGCAAGATAGCAGTAGTCAGCACTGTTCCAGCTGTGACAGACAGTCTTAAATCTACCAATGGTCTCAATTTTGATTATCAGGATGAAGCAAGTGCTCAAGCTGCTATCAAGGATGAAAAATTAAAAGGCTATCTGACCATTGACCAAGAGGATAGTGTCTTGAAGGCAGTTTATCACGGTGAAACTTCCCTTGAGATTGCTATTAAGCTAGGAGTAACGAGCAAGTTAAATGAGCTTCAAGATCAACTCAATCGTTCGGCAGCCAATTTGTCACAAGAACAGGAAAAACGCTTGGAACAAACAGTTAACTTTACGGAGAAAATTGATGAATCCAAGGAAAATAAAAAAATGATTCAAACCTTTGCGGCCGCAGGGCTTGGTTTATTCCTTTATATGATTTTGATTACCTATGCTAGTGTCACTGCTCAGGAAGTGGCTAGCGAGAAAGGAACCAAAATTATGGAGGTGGTCTTCTCTAGTATCCAAGCTAGTCATTATTTCTACGCTCGCATGCTGGCTCTGCTTCTTGTGATTTTGACCCATATTGGCATTTACGTCGTGGGTGGACTTGCTGCCATTCTTCTCTTTAAAGACCTACCAATCTTGGCACAATCTGGTATTTTAAACCATATAGGAGAGGCTTTCTCGCTCAACACCTTATTGTTTGTCTTGGTTAGCCTCTTTATGTACGTTGTTTTAGCAGCCTTCCTAGGTTCTATGGTTTCTCGTCCTGAGGATGCAGGAAAAGCCTTGTCGCCTTTGATGATTTTGATTATAGGTGGTTTTTTTGGAGTGACAGCTCTAGGTGCAGCTGGTGACAATCTCATCTTGAAGATTGGTTCATATATTCCCTTTATTTCGACTTTCTTCATGCCATTTAGAGCTATTAATGGCTATGCAGGGGGAGTAGAAGCATGGATTTCACTTGCTATTACGATTGCTTTTGCAGTAACGGCAACAGTCTTTATCGGACGCATGTATGCTAGTCTCGTTTTGCAGACAGATGATTTAGGGATTTGGAAAACATTTAAACGTGCCTTAGCTTATAAATAGAAGAGCCTCGCGAAAGGGAGGTTTTTTAGAGATAAAAAGAGTAGAATTGGTAAATTCCCAAACTAAGTTCCACCGCTAATCCAAGTGGAAGTTAGTCTGATAAAAATTCTAAAAACCAGTGGAAATCCGTGTCAGGGTAAGTTCCA
>JAWHFN010000197.1:0-2754 GCA_032565555.1 Streptococcus mitis
GGTTACCTTCTTCCATGGTCGCGGTGGGACTGTCGGTCGTGGTGGTGGACCAACCTATGAAGCCATCACATCTCAACCGCTCAAGTCTATCAAGGATCGTATCCGTTTGACGGAGCAGGGTGAAGTAATTGGGAATAAATACGGTAATAAAGATGCGGCCTACTATAACCTTGAAATGTTAGTATCTGCAGCCATTAACCGTATGATTACGCAGAAGAAGAGCGATACCAATACATCCAATCGTTATGAAGCCATCATGGACCAAGTGGTGGACCGTAGTTATGATATCTACCGTGATTTGGTCTTTGGTAATGAGCATTTCTATGACTATTTCTTTGAGTCAAGTCCAATCAAGGCTATTTCAAGCTTTAATATTGGTTCTCGTCCAGCCGCTCGTAAGACGATTACTGAAATCGGTGGTTTGCGAGCTATCCCTTGGGTATTCTCATGGTCGCAAAGTCGCGTCATGTTTCCTGGTTGGTATGGGGTTGGTTCAAGCTTCAAGGAATTTATCGATAAAAATCCAGAGAATATCGCTATCTTACGAGATATGTACCAAAACTGGCCTTTCTTCCAATCGCTTCTTTCAAATGTCGACATGGTCTTGTCAAAATCAAATATGAACATTGCTTTTGAATATGCCAAACTTTGTGAAGATGATCAAGTAAAAGCAATCTATGAGACTATTCTAAATGAATGGCAAGTTACCAAGGAAGTTATCTTGGCTATCGAAGGTTATGATGAACTCTTGGCTGAAAATCCATATCTGAAAGCAAGTTTGGATTACCGTATGCCTTACTTTAATATCCTCAACTATATCCAGTTGGAGTTGATTAAACGTCAACGCCGAGGAGAATTATCAAGCGACCAAGAAAAATTAATCCATACAACCATCAACGGAATTGCAACAGGATTGCGTAATTCAGGCTGATACCCATCAAACTTCCTCTTTTCTATAGGGGAAGTTTTTGAATATTTCAAAAAAATTCTCAAAGAGTCTTGACAAGTAGTTGAAAAATGATATAATTTAACCATTCAGAAAAGTAATCATACAAACTTTTTAGAGAGTCTGTGGTAGCTGAAAACAGATAAGTGGTGATGATGAAAATTGGGCTGAATGTTATTTAGAATTTGAAATCATAAAAATTCGGTGAGCACACCTTACAGTGCATCTCGTTATTGCGAGACAGAGCGATAGGGAAATTCCCTATAATTGAGGTGGTACCGCGCATCGACGTCCTCACACAAGTTTTTTGTGTGAGGACTTTTTTGATGGAGGTTAGTATGGAAAGAAAACGATGGCGTCGCTTGTTTAGATAAGTGAAGTATTTTAAAGGAATTAAAAAGGAGAAATAGAATGAAAAATAAACGTTTAATTGGAATTATCGTTGCATTAGCAGTCTTAGTAGCAGGAAGCTTGATTTACTCTTCAATGAATAAACCAGAAGCTAAGAATGAAAAGAAAGTTGCCAAAGTTGGTGTCCTTCAGTTTGTGAGCCATCCATCTCTTGACTTGATTTATAAAGGGATTCAAGATGGACTTGCAGAAGAAGGCTATAAAGATGATCAGTTGAAGATCGACTTTATGAACTCAGAAGGTGACCAAAGTAAGGTTGCGACAATGAGTAAACAATTGGTTGCGAATGGTAATGACTTGGTTGTTGGTATCGCAACACCAGCTGCTCAAGGTTTGGCTAGTGCAACAAAAGATATACCTGTTATCATGGCTGCTATTACAGACCCAATCGGTGCTAACTTGGTTAAAGATTTGAAAAAACCAGGTGGCAACATTACAGGGGTATCTGACCACAACCCAGCTCAACAACAAGTTGAACTCATCAAGGCTCTGACACCAAATGTGAAAACAATCGGTGCTCTTTACTCAAGTAGTGAAGACAATTCAAAAACACAGGTAGAAGAATTTAAAGCTTATGCTGAAAAAGCAGGTTTGACAGTCGAAACATTTGCAGTTCCTTCAACAAATGAAATTGCTTCAACAGTTAACGTTATGACTAGCAAGGTCGATGCTATCTGGGTTCCAATTGATAACACAATTGCTTCAGCCTTCTCAACTGTTGTATCAAGCAACCAATCAGCTAAAAAACCAATCTACCCAAGCGCAACTGCCATGGTAGAAGCAGGTGGTTTGGCATCCGTTGTAGTTGACCAACATGATCTTGGTGTGGCAACTGGTAAAATGATTGCGCAAGTTTTGAAAGGTGCAAAACCAGCTGATACACCAGTCAATGTCTTTTCAACTGGTAAGTCAGTAATCAATAAAAAATTGGCACAAGAACTAGGTATTACTATTCCTGAATCTGTTCTAAAAGAAGCAGGACAAGTGATTGAATAATCTACAATGGAGGAGTTGGGGACATCTCCTCCAATTTTTTACAATAGAAATCATATAGAAAAGGTTAAGAAACAGATGATATTATCTATTATTTCTCAAGGATTTGTCTGGGCTATTTTAGGTCTGGGAATCTTTATGACATTTAGGATTTTAAACTTTCCAGATATGACGACAGAAGGTTCCTTCCCTCTTGGGGGAGCTGTTGCTGTCACTCTGATAACCAAAGGTGTAAATCCCTTTTTAGCGACACTTGTTGCTGTAGGAGCAGGTTGTTTGGCTGGAATGGCAGCAGGGCTTCTTTATACAAAAGGGAAGATTCCGACTTTACTTTCAGGGATTTTGGTGATGACTTCTTGTCACTCTATCATGCTCTTGATTATGGGACGTGCGAATTTAGGACT
>JAWHFN010000198.1:0-2744 GCA_032565555.1 Streptococcus mitis
TCTACCTGCTCTACCCAGTTGTCATCAATAGCCTTGAGCATAGAAAGTCGTAAAAACTGTTCATATAAGCCATGTTGGTCAAGCAATTCTTTCTTTTCAGAAAGTTCTTTATCAATCACCTGCTTCATAAAACTACGAACTGTAGTTATGTCAGTTACATTTACATGATCTGGAACCTCTTTAACATGAAAACTAATATTGGTCACAATAAAGTGGAAGAGTAACTCTCGGCTTTCATATTCTGAAGAAGTCACTTGATCTATGTAACTAGCAATGATTTCCTCTACAACATCCTCTAAGTCACGAGAACCATTTATTAGACGATTACGCTCCTTGTAAATCATATCACGTTGAATATTCATACTTTCAGCATATTCTAGAGTCTGACGACGTGCCGAACGTCCAGCACTATCACTAGCATGCTGAGCCTTTTCGACTAGCCTTCGATATTTACGACCTTTCAATACTTCTGGTTGAGTCATATCTTGAACCCGATAATCTTTATATTTTTTATGAACCCAAGATGGACCAAATTTCTTGATAACATCGTCTTCCAAGGATACAAAAAACTTACTCATCCCAGGATCTCCCTGACGACCAGAACGGCCACGAATTTGTAGGTCTATCCGCTGACTTTCCATCCGCTCAGTCCCAATAACAATCAAGCCCCCAAGCTCTGCGACTCCTTTACCAAGCTTGATATCCGTACCACGTCCTGCCATAGAGGTAGCCACTGTCACAGCCCCCATCTGACCTGACTCGGAGATAATCTGAGCCTCACGCGCCGCATTATTAGCATTTAGGACATTATGGGCAATCCCTTCACGAAGCAAGAGTGACGAATAGAGTTGAGACATTTCAACCGAGCCTACAAAAACGAGTAGGGGATTTCCCTTAGCATGGTATTCTTTGATGTATTCCAAAGACGCATACACTTTTTCAGGTAAAGTGACATAGAGATTATCTGGATAGTCAATCCGTTGTCTAGGACGATTAGTTGGAATGCGTACTACAGACATATTGTAGGTTTCAATAAACTCTTTTTCTGCAACCTTACCTGTCCCCGTCATACCAGATATCTTATTAAACATTTTAAAAAGACTCTGATAGGTGATGGAGGCCATGGCTCGCGTCTCTGGAGATAATTTGACATGTTCCTTGGCTTCAATAGCCTGATGAAGGCCTCCTTGCAGTTTGGTCATCTCCATTAGACGCCCCGTCCCCTTATCCACTAATACCATTTCATTACCACGAATGACATAGTCCTTGTCTTTTGTAAAGAGTTTATGGGCTCGAATCGCAAACACTAAATGGCGAGCAAAAACCGCATGTTCTTCTTTGTAAAAATGATCTATTCCTAAAAAGCTTTCAGCAGACTTAGCCCCCTTGGTAGTGAGCCAGACCTCATCCTTCTCTTCCTTAAAGATATAGTCTTCCCCTTCGACCAAAGTCGTTACCAGCGTATCAATAATACCGTAGTGATTAGACTGAACACGCGGAGCTCCCGCAATAATAAGAGGTGTCTGAGCGCTGTCCAATAGGATATCATCAATCTCGTCAATAATAACGTAATCAAAAGGACGCAAAAATTTTCCTTCCTCATTTGAGGCCAGATTATCATTTAAATAATCAAAACCTAAATTACTATTAGTTGTATAGATGATATCTGATGCATAAATTCTTTTTTTCTCTTCTGACGTCAATTCCTCTTTTGGATCATCTGTTAAAGGTACCCCAATTGTCAAGCCTAAGAAGCGGTAAACTTGTCCCATCTCCTCGGCATCGCGTTTGGCTAGATAGTCATTGGTGGTAATCAGCATGGTTCCTTTACCTGTCAGGGCATTGAGATAAACAGGCATAGTGGCCGTCAAGGTTTTCCCCTCACCTGTATTCATCTCAGCAACATTTCCCTGATGGATAACAATTCCTCCCATGACTTGGACATCATAGGGGAACATACCTAGTACGCGCTTATCTGCTTCACGAACAACTGCAAAAGCTTCCACTAGAAGATCATCTACTGTCTCTCCTTTAGCAAGACGTTGGCGAAACTCTATTGTTTTTGCCGCTAGTTCTTGGTCTGATAGAGACTCCATCTTTCCTTTAAGGGCATTAATCTTTCTTAAAATCCTTTTGACTTTCCGGAGTTGAAAATCTTGATATAAAGCTTTAAACACGATTCGTCTCCTTAATAGAAAAATAATAAAAATCTAAGGACTCAAAACCAGCACTTAGAAGGGAGACTTGGTAGGTATAGGTATCATCAGGATAGGTAAAATCAAAGACTTTCATTTTTTCAATTTTCTCTTCGATCACATCTCCATATCTATCAAAAAAGGCAATCTTTGTATAGACTCCATTGGTAGGATGACATTCATAATTCATACATAATTGATAATCTTGTTTTCTCTTCAGCAAAGGGAGACTGGGCTGAGTTCTGGAGGCTTGATAGTTTATACTCGAAAACCAAGTTTTGAGAATCTCGCCAGATGGCAATAGGGGATTATACAGACGAACACTTTTGTCAGGATAATAAGATACAGTTGATCCGTACATATACGTTCCTCCTACTTCATCCCAATTAATTTCTTGTCTTTGTTTAATGATCATTGACTACCTCTTCCAAAATCTGATTCCAAAATCATACGGTAAAAATGTAGAAACCAAGCCACATTGGTATTTGTATCATCATTATGTCGTCCATCCGTACCTTTAGACAAAATCTTAGCTCCTGTATGGCAAAG
>JAWHFN010000199.1:0-2738 GCA_032565555.1 Streptococcus mitis
TGATACTGAGGCCTTGACCTTGTATATCTTGCCATCAACTTTAAAGAAGTAGACAGTATCGCCCTTGATAACAGCTGATTTGAGGTCTGCTACCACTCCCTTGATACTTTCAGTTGTTGCATTGTCAATCTCAAGATCGTTTTTATTGGCATACTTGCTGAGCAGTTCTTCCACTGTAGTAGCTACGATAACATTTTGGTACTCGACTGCGTCAACCAAGGCGTACTCTTTGACCAAGCCAGCATTGTCCTTCAAGCCCATGATGTAGAGTGGCTTGTCGTTAAGGTTGATGAGGATCGGGAAGGTTGCCTTGTAGGATTTCTCCTGAACAGCACCTTCGGCTGATTCACGGGCCGATTCTTCGGTCGCAGAAGCCAAGCTGTACTTAGTGATTTCTCCTGTTCGCATATTTTCTAGGATGAAACCAAGATTACTTTCATCTGCATTGGCCGATGTCACACCTGTGTAGAGGTAGATGTCATTACCGATAGACAAATAATTATAGCCCTTCGTAGTCTGGGTCACGTTTTTCTTGGAAATCATGGCATTCCAGAAACCGTCCTTGTACTTGCCGTTATAGTTGATTTGCTCAATAGTTTCCTCAGCTGGATAGATCCTGTCCACCCATTCTGGAACATCTGCCAAACTGTATTCCTTGGTCTCTCCATTTGTGGCATCCAAGATAATGACTGAAACAGGACGAGGAACCGCAAGTCCAAATTGCTTTTGGTAAACCGTCGCCACATAGAAAGGATTGCCCTCATCGTCCACCTCGAAGGATGGAGTCTTGAAGATTTTAGTTGGGTACTTAAAACGCAAGTGACGCTTGACATCACGGTTAAAATACTCCGAATCCGAATACTTGATTGGTGTCTTCAAGTCCACCAAGTCCGCATTACCAGTTACCATGTCCACCTTGATATACTCGCCGATTCCCTTGGCTTGATTATTAAACCACTTGATAGGATCTGCGTACTCTAGTGGCGTAACTCGATAAGGCTTTCCGTCAATCGTTAGTTGAGTATAGGTGTCTGCCGCCACATACTGCGAAACCTTATCCGTTAGGGAACCCAAGTAGCGGTCTCCAATTTTTTCAGCAGTACTTCTATCTAGGATAGGAACCTTACTGGTGTCAGTCTTAGGAAATTCAGTAAAGTTTTTTTCCGTCACCGTGACTACATTGGCATAATTTTTAGCCTGAAAAATACTAGAAGTCACCAAGGAAACCAAGGCTGCTAAGAGAAGAATTCCTCCAATAGAAGCTAAAAGGATTTTCCCTAACCGATTGATTTTGAAACCCTCTAGATTTAAGGCGGCTTCCGCCTTTCCGTGACGCACATGAACCGTTTTGACCAAATTGATTCCCTTGCCAAAACCAAATAAAATAGCCACAAGCAGCAAATGCCCACAGAGAAAAAAGAGAAATTCCCAGCTGGTCAGGTTAAGGGGTGGTAAAAAGATATACCAAGTCGTTGCGAGAAAAATAAGTTCAAAGACTATTCGTTTCATTTGTTTTCCTCCTAAATGATTCGTCCTTCCAAGTGATCCAGTTCATGCTGGCAGATCTGGGCTGGGAAACCTGTCAAAGTAATGGTCTGTTCCTGCCACTTGCTGTCACGATAGGCAACCCTTATAGTTTCATAACGCCTAGTAGGTCTCACACCTACCAAGGACAAACAACCTTCCTCTGTCTCATAAGGTCCTTCAGAGGACAGGAGCACTGGGTTAAACATGACCATAGGAACCAAGCCAAGATTAAAGATAATCACGCGCTTCTGCACCCAATCATATTGGCAGCCAGACCAACACAGGTCTCACGATTTGCTAAAAGCGTATCCTGTAAATCTCTGGCAAGATAAAGGTCTTCCTGACTTGCCGGCTGAGACACCTGAGATAAAAATAAGATATCCTTTACAATTTTCTTTTCCACTTCCTCACACTCCTCTTGCTTTTTACTATATTATAGCAATTATAGCACAAAAGCCGATAACTGCAAGCCCTTTCCCTCAACTGTAGAAAAAAGCCATCCGAAGATGACTTTTTTTCTATTTGTAAATTCTTAATCTTTTTTAACTTTAAACAATAGGACGCCAGATAGGGCTGATAAGAATCCGACTACTAGCAAAATAGAATCATGACTAGCTGTCTCTGGTAGTTTACCAGCTTCCTTTGTTTCACTTATTATTGGAGTTTCTGGGTGCTTTGGCTCCTCAGGCGCTGGACTTGCTGGAGTCTTTGGTTGCTCAGCAGTCGGAACTTCAGGTTGCTTGGGTTCCTTAGGGGATGGTTTTTCGGGAACCTTAGGTTGAGCAACAGCTGGAACTTCGGGGCGCTTTGGCTCCGCAGGTACTGGACTTGCTGGAGTTTTTGGTTGCTCAACAGTCGGCACTCCCGGCTGTTTAGGGTCCTCAGGTGTTGGTTTTTCAGGATTCTTAGGTTGATCTACCGTCGGTACTTCTGGGTGCTTTGGCTCCTCAGGGGTTGGAGCTTCTGGCGTCTTGGGTTGATCACCTCTTGGTGGTTCTGGCTCAGTAGCTTTCACAGGTAGATAATTGATTATTGTGTCTTTTGTAAAATCTTCTGGTACTTCAGGTAATAAGTAACCCAATTCTGGATGCGAAGAATCCTTCAACACCAAATCAGTAGCTGATGTCACAGCCTTATAACCTTTAAGATAAGGGATTGTTCCTAAACCTGGATTGCTAGCAAGACCTGCTTTAGCAGGATTACCATCTTGG
>JAWHFN010000200.1:0-2724 GCA_032565555.1 Streptococcus mitis
CAGTAAAGCAACTGATGACAATAAAATTTTTTTCATAATCATATTGTCCTTTCTGTTTTATTTTTGTATAATCATAATCATATCACAAATAAAAAAACAAGTTTTATTTTTTGCAGAAATGGAAGAGGAATACTATGGAAAATTTTGGAGCAGTTTTAAAGGATATCCGTATTTCAAAAAATTTTCGTCTTAAAGATTTGGCTTGTGATAAGATTAGTGAGTCAACTATTTCTCGTTTCGAAAATGGGATTACAAAATTATCTATTGATCATTTTTACATGTTGTTAAATCGTCTGGGGATCTCATTTTCGGAATTTGAAGAATTAGTCCATTGCTATTATTCCAAAAAAGAATGCTTTTTTGAAGAACTAGAACATGCTGTAAACTCTTCAGATATCATTTTGTTACAAGAACTAATAAAGAAAATAGAGCTAAAACAAAAGCAGGAGAAAAGCTTATGCAATTGTCACATAAAATTGATTGCTGAACAACAGATTAATCGCCTTGCAAATCTTCCTTACAATGCATCTAAATGTAATGAGTTAATCAAGTACTTGCTTTCTGTAGATAATTGGATGGAGTATGAACTGAAAATTTTTTATAATTCGGTGTTTTTTATGAACACTAAAACCATAAGCTTACTATATAGAGCGGTAATCAAGAAAACACGACATTTTTTAAAAACAGATATGGGAACACATAGAGTAATTCCTTTATATTTATTTAATTTAGAATTATTATTAAAAAATAATTTGTTAGATAGCGCTCAATTTTTTATAGATGATTTAGAAAATTTACTGACCAGACAAGGATATTATTTTGAAAAGACTTATTTGCTTTTTTTAAAAGGTATTTATCTCATAAAAACGAATCAAGTAGAGTTAGGTAAAAAAGAATGTTCCAAAGCTATGAAAATATGTAAGGAATATAATGATAGTGATACAATAGAGAAATTAAACAAGACCTTTAAATCAGATCTTGTCATTTAATTGGTTAGAAGGATTCGTCTGTAAGATAAAGTTAGACAGAAAATGAGATAAAAGAAAAAAGGATAGCCTCTCTGTGATGAGATGTTATCCTTTTTGATTATGAAACTATTGCAAATTAACCTTGTTTCTCAAGATATAGTAGGTTCCGAGATAAAAGATAGCTATGAAAATGAGTTCTTCAACAATACCTATGCTTGTTCCCATATAGAAATTATCATTAAATCCTGCAAGTGAATTGACATAGAAGTTAGCACTGGTATTGAAGAAGACTTCAATAAATCCAATGACGATTAGGATTCCAATGTAGGCTACAATAGCGAGTGCTGTACGGTATTCATTGAACAGTTGTCCAATAGAAATGGCCAAGTAAATGCAGAGGATTCCTGAGATTGTACTAAGCAGGAAGGATACCCCCATAAGAGAGAGTTGAGGAAGGTATGTTCCTACAAGTGGAATCAACTCAGAATTTGATATCCATTCTGGAACCGTTATAGTCACAATAATAACAGCACTTAGAGCCAGTACAGCCGAGCTAAGGATAGACCAGATGAAGGCTCCGACTAATTTAGCAGTGATGATATAGTGCTCAGAAACTGGCAAGGTCAAAGTCAGATAGCCTTGTCGGTCATATACACTACCTTTGAAGCGTTTAATGATTAAGAAAAGAGTTGAAATCCCCAGTGTAATTATCAAGCCACCGAAGACGAGAGCCAGAAAGATAAATAGGAAAGGTTGGCTATCTTTGAAAGATACATAAGAATAGTAGTGTCCTTGCATTCCTATGGGGACGGAAAGGACTAGCACGGCAGCGTAAAGGGCTAAATACCACTTGTTAACATTTTTAAATTCGTAGCGAACTAAATTCCAAAACATAATAATCTCCTTTGCTTAGGCCTTAAATTCCTGACGGAAGAGTTGGTCAATGGATTCACCTGACTCATAGCGAATGTCATCTACATTTCCTTGACGGACGACTTTTCCGTCCTTCAGGAAGACAATTTCATCCAAGATTGGCTCGATATCTGAAATCAAGTGAGTAGAAATCAAAACGGTAGAAGTTGGGGAGTAGTTGTTGATAATAGTATTGAGGATATAATCACGGGCTGCTGGATCCACCCCACCAATGGGTTCGTCCAAAACGTAGAGACGAGCATCACGGCTCATAACCAAAATCAGTTGTACCTTTTCCTTGTTCCCTTTTGATAGTTTTTTGAGACGACTATTTTCATCAATGCCTAGGTCTGCAAGTAGATGATGGGCGCGTTCAAGATTGAAATCTTTATAGAAGGTCTTGAAGTAGGTTAGGGCTTCTTTGACCTTCATTTGTTCATTGAGATAGGTCGTATCCGGCAAATAAGCCACGATGGCCTTGGTTGCTGGGCTTGGGTCCATATCGTTGATAAGGACACGTCCTTGATCTGGTTGTAAGAGGCCATTGATTAGTTTAATCAAGGTTGTTTTTCCTGAGCCGTTTGGTCCAAGGAGACCAACAATTTTTCCAGCTGGGATGTCAAGAGAAACATTTTCAAGGGCTGGGGTTGCTCCATATGATTTGGATACATTTTCAAATGCTAGTAATGACATAGGCTTAAACTCCTTTAATATAATCGCCGACTACGCCTGGTAGTTCTTCTTTTTCATAGCCAAAATAGGTCATGGAGGAAACAAAGTGTTCCAATTCTTCTTCTGATAATTGTTTGCGCGATTGGGCGATTAGCTCCTTATCCTCAGTCAC
>JAWHFN010000201.1:0-2719 GCA_032565555.1 Streptococcus mitis
AACTATCATCATTAGTTGCTACCTTATCAGGTGGAGAACAGCAAAAAGTGGCTATTACTCGTGCAATAATAGCTGATAGTAAAATTATTTTTGCTGATGAGCCAACAGGAGCTCTGGACAGCGTCTCAAGAAAACTTATTTTTGAAACACTTCGTAATTTAGCGAGTCAAGGAAAATGTGTTTTTATGGTCACTCATGATATTGAGTTGGCTTCAAAAACTGACAGAGCACTCATTTTAAAAGACGGAAAAATATCTCGACAAATTATTAAACCTTCAGCTGATGAGCTCTACCAAGCACTTGAAAGTAGTAAAGATTAATTTGAGGAGGATTTATTATGCTAAAATTAATCATTTACCAATTTCAGTATTCAAAAAGACAATGGTTAGGAACAATACCATTACTATTTGTATCTAGCCTGATTGTTGGAACATCTTTATTTGGTATTGCTAGTTCAATAAAGACTGCTAATATTAACGCTTCACAACTTTTTCAAATGCTAATAATTTTTGGCGGGACTACTCTATTTTTCCTTATTTCAAATAATATTAGATTACTAATAGATATCTTTAAAAAGGATTACCAATTATGGGCTATCTTAGGCGCAAGCAGAACTCAGCTATCTTTATTAGTATCTGGACAGTTTTATTTAATGGCAGTGATTGTTAGTAGTATTGGTACAATACTTTCATTTATCATGGCAGATAGTTACTACAAATTTTTACAAAATTTATTAGGAAGAGATGAGTTACCTGATTTAGTTATTACAGCCAACATTCAATCAATTTTATTGAGTGTTTTTATAGTCCCAACAATTGTCGGGATAGGAGCTTACTTTTATTCAAGTCGAATACTTAAAATATCATCAATATTAAAACCAAAAAAGAAAAAAAGAAAAGTTACAGTAACTGGATTTGTTAACATCTCTGTTCGTTTATTCCTATGGTTACTATGTATAGGTTCTATTGTTTCAGCAGGTTTTATCAGAAACAAAGAAATAATTGAAAAACAGTCAAGCATAATATTATTTTTATTAATTATTCACATTCTTATTATTCAATCACTGTCTCCATCAATTCAAATGTTTCTAATAAAATTTTTAATGAGGATATTTCCAACTGAAAATTATGTAATTAATACAGGCTTTTGGAATCTACTATCCAATCCTAGTTATTTGAAAAGTATACAAACTTCAATGAGCATGGGAGTAACTCTCATTTCTGGGTTTATTCTTTACACCCAAAATATGTATTCATTCATGAATACAGCAAACGGAGTAAACGAAGCAAGAGCTTCCTTTATTGCTTATCTGTCTGCTCCAATTATTCTGATTATTACTAGTTCTATTTCTCTTACAATTTTATCTTCTAATAAAGATATTGAGGACATCAAACAGTTAAAGACACTGGGAGTGTCAAGATTACAACTTTTTAAAATACGTATAGGCGAGGCAATAATACATTCGGTGTTAATTTTATTAGTGTCAGTAATTTTCAATTTAATTATATTAATTTTAGTTAGCCTTATTGGCCAATTTTTAGGCCGTAGTTTAGTAGATATATCAGGTTTCTGGCAACCGAGTCTTATAGTTATTTCTTTGTTAGTTATTTTTTATAGTATTACAAAGGGATTTTATTTATTTCAAGATAGATAAATTGGAATAGTTACTGATTCAAAAGAATACAAACACGTTTCAATCATAACTTCCATTATAAAAACCTCCTGTTAACTATTTGAACAATAGAACAAGAGGCTACTAGTAAGATATTTTCATGCTCAAGGCATATTAGAGTTATTTCACGACTCTTGTTCATGCAGTTTAACATACAGGCTAGGAAAAGCCCTATTAAACATCATGGATTTGTATTGTTCATCTTCATTATAAGATAAACTTCTTTTTCTGTCATGAGTTAGCAGGCTCTGCCTGCTTAGAGTTTTTTATGAACTTGGTTTGCTTTTTAAAACACGCGATAAACATAGGGATTCTCTGGTTTATCGACTTTGGTAAAGCTATCGATTTCCAAGGTTGGGAGGTTTTGTTTGAGTTCTTTATGGTAGTGATTGACCAGTTTTCCTTTGGCAGTAATCCAAGTGTTGTCCTCATACTGACGGGTATTTCCCTTGGTCAGCAATCCATAGACACCTGAATCTGCGATACAGTGAATAATGCCAAAGCGGAACAAAAATTGGCTATTGGCATGACTGGGGTCGTTATAGACAAAGCCTGTGAACTGGACTGTCTTACCCTCAAACTCATCTGGATAGTCGTAGATAGCCTCCATGACTTCCATATAGTTTTCATTAGTGATCTGAATACTATCTTGGGACAAGTATTTATCCGCCGCAGTTCGCATTTCCTTTTCATAAGCTGATTTTGAAAAATAAGAACTGGTATCTGGTTTCAAATATTGGCTTGTCGTTCCTTCACTTGTCTGAATGGCTTGATCCGTGCCTTCTGATAAGGGGAAGTGATAGCCTTTGGCAGAAACGGTCTGAGAATCCAAGCTAACAGTTGGAAAAGTTAAACCGACGACAAGTGGAATAGCCAGAAGAGCAACACTAGTAACCTTCGCCAATCGGCTGTTCAGATGACTGTGGGTTTTGACTTGCTTCATCCAGATATACAATTGAACAATAGCCAAGATAAAGGAAAGCACCATGGAAATATAGGCCAGATAGGAATAGTGCATGTTGATGTACTGGTTTAATTTTCCGGACA
>JAWHFN010000202.1:0-2676 GCA_032565555.1 Streptococcus mitis
GATCGCTTTTCATTATAGGTCATATGGGACTTTTTTTCTACACAAAAAAGGCTCCATAATATCCATAGGGGGTTACCCACTACAAATATTATAGAGCCAAAAAATTTTTGCTCTTTTTTTGTATTTCATAAACATTTCATATTTGGATTTTATAATAGTCTTACAAATATGGAGGTGACAAATGAATCCAATCCAAAGAGCTTGGGCTTATGTCAGCAGAAAACGACTGAGAAGTTTTATTTTATTTCTGATTTTGTTTGTCCTATTGGCTGGAATTTCAGCCTGTTTGACTCTGATGAAGTCCAACAAAACAGTTGAAACCAATCTTTACAAATCACTCAATACTTCTTTTTCTATCAAAAAGATAGAAAATGAGCAGACCTTCAAGTTGTCAGACCTAGCATCCGTGAGCAAGATTAAGGGACTGGAAAATGTTTCTCCTGAACTCGAGACGGTCGCAAAATTAAAAGACAAGGAAGCGGTGAGTGGCGAGCAGAGCGTGGAGCGTGATGATTTGTCAGCTGCAGACAAAAACTTGGTTAGCTTAACAGCTCTTGAGGATTCATCCAAGGATGTCACCTTTACCAGTTCAGCTTTCAATCTAAAAGAAGGGCGACACCTTCAAAAAGGGGATTCAAAGAAAATCATCATCCACGAAGAGTTGGCTAAGAAGAACGGTCTTTCCCTTCATGATAAGATTGCCTTAGATGCTGGTCAGTCAGAAGCTGGGAAAGGACAAACTGTCGAGTTTGAAATCGTCGGAATCTTCTCTGGTAAAAAACAAGAGAAATTTACAGGCTTGTCTTCCGACTTCAGTGAAAACCAGGTCTTTACAGACTATGAAAGTAGCCAAACCCTTTTGGGCAATACTGAACCTCAAGTTAGTGCAGCGCGCTTCTATGTAGAAAATCCTAAGGAAATGGACGAACTCATGAAGCAGGTAGAAAACTTGTCTTTGGAGAATCAAGGCTATCAAGTCGAAAAGGAAAACAAGGCTTTTGAACAAATCAAAGACTCAGTTGCTACCTTCCAAACCTTTCTGACCATCTTCCTTTATGGGATGTTGATAGCTGGAGCAGGGGCTTTGATTTTGGTCTTGTCTCTCTGGTTGAGGGAAAGGGTCTACGAAGTGGGAATTTTACTGGCACTTGGAAAAGGCAAGAGCTCAATCTTCCTACAATTCTGTTTAGAGGTAGTTTTGGTATCTCTCGGAGCTTTGCTTCCAGCATTTGTTGCAGGAAATGCAATCACATCTTACCTACTCCAAACACTACTAGCAAGTGGAGATCAGGTAAGCTTACAAGATACACTAGCCAAAGCAAGCAGTTTATCAACCAGCATCCTATCTTTTGCAGAATCCTATGTTTTTCTAGTTCTGCTTAGTTGCTTATCTGTAGCCCTTTGTTTCCTATTCTTATTTAGAAAATCACCGAAAGAAATTTTATCATCTATTAGTTAAGAAGGAGAAATCATGACTTTATTACAATTACAAGACCTTACCTACCGTTATAAGAACACTGCTGAAGCAGTCCTATATCAGATCAATTATAATTTTGAACCCGGAAAATTTTACAGTATTATTGGTGAGTCAGGAGCAGGAAAATCCACACTCTTGTCCCTACTTGCTGGTCTAGATAGTCCTGTTGAAGGTTCTATCCTTTTTCAAGGAGAGGATATTCGTAAGAAGGGCTATTCTTACCATCGCATGCACCATATTTCCCTGGTCTTTCAAAATTATAACTTGATAGATTATCTTTCTCCACTGGAAAATATCCGCTTGGTCAACAAAAAGGCAAGTAAGGATACACTTCTTGAGCTTGGTTTAGATGAAAGTCAGATCAAGCGGAATGTTCTCCAGTTATCAGGTGGTCAACAACAACGTGTTGCCATTGCTCGTAGTTTGGTATCAGAAGCTCCAGTTATTCTTGCAGATGAGCCAACGGGAAATCTGGACCCTAAAACTGCTGGAGATATTGTCGAACTGCTTAAATCACTTGCCCAGAAAACAGGTAAATGTGTCATTGTCGTAACCCACAGCAAAGAAGTGGCACAAGCGTCAGATATTACACTTGAATTGAAGGACAAGAAACTGACTGAAACTCGCAATACGACGAAATAATATGAGCTTTTTCTGTTCGAACTATAAAATAGAATAAAATCTAGAAAGGGAACCTATGTTACACAACGCATTTGCCTATGTTACAAGGAAGTTTTTCAAATCGATTGTCATCTTCCTGATTATTCTCCTCATGGCGAGCTTGAGTTTGGTCGGCTTGTCGATCAAGGGAGCTACTGCCAAGGCTTCTCAGGAGACCTTTAAAAATATCACCAACAGCTTCTCCATGCAAATCAATCGTCGCGTCAATCAAGGAACGCCACGTGGTGCTGGGAATATTAAGGGTGAAGACATCAAAAAAATCACCGAAAACAAGGCCATCGAGTCTTATGTGAAACGCATCAACGCTATCGGAGATTTGACTGGCTATGAACTCATCGAAACGCCAGAAACCAAGAAAAATCTGACTCCTGACCGTGCTAAACATTTTGGAAGTAGCTTAATGATTACTGGTGTCAATGACTCTTCCAAAGAAGACAAGTTTGTCTCTGGTTCTTATAAACTGGTTGAAGGAGAGCACTTAACAAACGACGACAAGGACAAGATCCTCTTGCACAAGG
>JAWHFN010000203.1:0-2674 GCA_032565555.1 Streptococcus mitis
CCATGACCGTTACTTTATCAATCGTGTAGCAACTCATGTACTGGAATTGTCTGAGAATGGTTCGACTCTTTACTTGGGAGATTACGACTACTATGTTGATAAAAAGTCTGAAATGGAAATTAATCAGGCTGAGGAAGCTTCAACTAGCAATCAAGCAAAAGAATCAAGTCCAGTTAATGACTATCAAGCTCAGAAAGAAAGTCAAAAAGAAGTTCGCAAACTCATGCGACAAATTGAAAATCTAGAAGCCGAAATAGAAGAGTTAGAAAGTCAAAGCCAAGCCATTTCTGAACAAATGTTGGAGACAAACGACGCCGACAAACTCATGGAATTACAGGCTGAGCTGGACAAAATTAGTCACCAGCAGGAAGAAGCCATGTCTGAATGGGAAGAATTATCAGAGCAGGTGTAAAGATGGAACATCTTGGAAAAGTATTTCGTGAATTTCGTACAAGTGGAAATTATTCTTTAAAGGAGGCGGCAGGGGAGTCCTGTTCAACCTCTCAGTTATCTCGCTTTGAGCTTGGGGAGTCTGACCTAGCAGTCTCGCGTTTCTTTGAGATTTTGGATAACATTCATGTAACAATCGAAAATTTCATGGACAAGGCTAGGGATTTCCATAATCATGAACATGTTGCTATGATGGGACAAATTATTCCGCTTTACTACTCAAATAATATTGCAGGTTTTCAAAAGCTTCAAGAAGAACAACTTGAAAAGGCTAAGAGTTCGACGACTCCCCTTTATTTTGAGCTGAACTGGATTTTGTTACAAGGTCTGATTTGTCAAAGAGATGCGACTTATGATATGAAGCAGGATGATTTGGATAAGGTAGCAGATTATCTCTTCAAAACAGAAGAATGGACCATGTATGAGTTGATTCTTTTCGGGAACCTCTATAGTTTCTACGATGTGGACTATGTCACTCGGATTGGTAGAGAAGTTATGGAGAGGGAGGAATTTTACCAAGAGATTGGTCGCCATAAGAGATTAGTTTTGATTTTAGCCCTCAATTGTTACCAGCATTGTTTAGAGCATCTTTCTTTTGACAATGCAAGCTATTTTGAGACTTATACAGAGAAGATTATTGGTAAAAACATTAATCTGTATGAACGAAATATTTTACATTACTTAAAAGGTTTTGCCTGGTACCAAAAAGGACAGTGTAAAGAAGGTTGTAAGCAAATGCAAGAGGCCATGCATATTTTTGACGTGCTAGGTCTTCCAGAGCAAGTAGCCTACTATCAAGAACACTACGAAAAATTTGTCAAAGATTAATTTTCCCAAATATGGGAAAAAGAAAGAAGCTCCTTTCGGTTTTGATACAATAGTTTCAAAATTTGAGAGGAGTTTTTATATGAATCGCTATGCAGTACAGTTGATTAGCCGTGGAGCTGTTAACAAGATAGGAAATATGCTCTATGATTATGGAAATAGTGTCTGGTTGGCTTCCATGGGGACTATCGGACAGACTGTTTTAGGAATGTATCAGATTTCTGAACTCGTCACATCTATTCTCGTAAATCCTTTTGGCGGAGTCATTTCAGACCGTTTTTCTCGTCGTAAGATTTTAATGACTACAGACCTTGTTTGTGGGATTCTTTGTCTGGCTATTTCTTTCATAAGGAATGACAGCTGGATGATTGGGGCTTTGATTTTTGCCAATATTGTGCAGGCTATTGCTTTCGCCTTTTCTAGACCAGCAAATAAGGCCATTATCACAGAATTGGTAGAGAAGGATGAACTGGTCCTCTACAATTCTCGTTTGGAGTTGGTCTTGCAGGTTGTCAGTGTGAGTTCCCCTGTACTCTCTTTTCTGGTTTTACAATTCGCAAGTCTTCGCATTACCTTGGTATTAGATGCCCTTAGTTTTTTTCTCGCTTTTGGCTTGGTAGCCTTGCTTCCAAAGAAAGAAGAGAAGACTTTGGGTGAGAAGAAACTTACATTCAAAGTTATTTGTGCTGATATCAAGGAGGGAGTTCACTATATTGTGAAGCAAAAGGAAATCTTCTTTTTGTTAGTCATGGCTTCAAGTGTCAATTTTTTCTTCGCAGCTTTTAATTATCTCCTTCCCTTTTCAAATCAGCTCTATGGAGTACAAGGTGCCTATGCCACTATTTTAACAATGGGTACTATTGGGTCTATTGTTGGGGCGCTACTAGCTAGTAAGATTAAAGCCAGTCTGGAAATGCTTCTGTTTTTATTGGCTCTGACTGGACTTGGAGTGATGATAATGGGATTCACTCTCCCATCCTATCTTGCTTTTTCAGGCAATTTCGTTTGTGAACTCTTTATGACGATTTTCAATATTCACTTTTTTACTCAAGTACAAACCAAGGTTGAAGGTGAATATCTGGGAAGAGTTCTCAGTTCGATTTATACCTTAGCTATACTATTTATGCCTATTGCAACAGGTTTAATGACCTGGCTGCCAAGTGTCTATCTTTATTCTTTCTTGATTATAGGACTTGGAGTTGTTGTCTTATCTTTCTTAGCTCTAGGCTATGTTCGAACTCATTTTGAAAAAGAGACATAAGTCTGTTTGCGTTTTAAAAATAATTCCAATCTAAGTGTTTTTTCCGCCCTTCTCGTTTGTGAGGAGGGCTTACTTTGTGGTAAAATGGTTTTATGAATAAAAGAATGAATGAGTTAGTCGCCTTGCTCAATCGCTATG
>JAWHFN010000204.1:0-2666 GCA_032565555.1 Streptococcus mitis
GTGGGTAGCTACAAGAACAGTCTCTGTATAGGTCTGGATATCTTTACTGGGAACACTTGAAAAGAGTACAGTCTTTGCCCCCATCTCCTTGGCATCTAATAGACTATCTAAAATAGAAGGTGTTGTGCCAGAAAGTGAGAAACCAAGTACGAGACAATTTTCATCCATAATACTGGTTGTCCAGGCAAAGCCGTCTTGGTCAGTCAAGGCCTCGCAGACCACACCCAGACGCATGAAGCGCAATTTCATTTCACGGGCGACAAGGCCAGAACTGCCTGTTCCGAAGAAGTAGACACGCTCAGCATCTTCGATTAGTTGGGCGATTCGTTCTAGTTGGATTTCGTCAATCAAGTCTTGTGTTTGTTCCCTCATATTGCTATAGCTTCTGAGGACACGTTTGGTCAGTGGACTGTGTTTGTGAGAATAGGTGTCTTGTTTCTCTGCTTGGTGTTGGTATTGGAAAATGAATTCTCGGTAGCCAGTAAAGCCACACTTTTTAGCAAAGCGAGTTAGTGCAGCCTGAGAGATATGTAATTTTTGAGTGACTTGTTGAGAAGATAAATCATCTGTAATCGTTTCAGCTTGCAAAAAATAGCGAGCGATTTCTTGCTCTAGGTCTGTCATTTCTTCAAAATGTGAATCAATGACAGTTGCGATATCTGGTTTGTCCATAGGGAAGGCTCCTTTAAATGAGTCGTGTTGGAAAAAGACTAGATTATTGAACTTTTACATTCATTATAACATATAATATAGGGATGAATAAATAAAAACGTATCTTGCCGTAAAAACGAAAAAAGCTTCTTTCTTTTCCATAATTTTCTGCTCAAATTGTGGTACAATGAAGAGTAAGATTTTAAATAGAAATGAGACTGATTTGTATGAGAAAATTTAACAGCCATTCGATTCCGATTCGGCTTAATTTGTTGTTTTCAATCGTCATTTTACTCTTTATGACCATTATTGGTCGTTTGTTGTATATGCAGGTTTTGAACAAGGATTTTTACGAAAAAAAGCTAGCCTCAGCTAGTCAGACCAAGGTCACAACCAGTTCTGCCCGTGGGGAAATCTATGATGCTAGTGGAAAACCTTTGGTAGAAAATACGTTAAAGCAGGTTGTTTCCTTTACGCGTAGTAATAAAATGACGGCTAAAGATCTGAAAGAAATCGCTAGTCAGTTGCTGGGATATGTGAGCATCAGTTCGCCAAATTTGACAGAACGCCAGTTGGCAGATTACTATTTGGCTGATCCTGAAATCTATAAAAAAACAGTGGAGGCTCTCCCAAGTGAGAAACGCTTGGATTCAGATGGCAATCGCCTATCCGAATCAGAACTGTATAACAATGCGGTTGATAGTGTCCAAGCGAGTCAACTAAACTATACAGAGGATAAAAAGAAAGAAATCTATCTTTTTAGTCAGTTAAATGCCGTTGGAAACTTTGCGACAGGAACCATTGTGACAGATGCCTTGACAGACACCCAGATTGCTCTGATTGCCTCTGCTTCGAAACAATTACCCGGCATCAGTATCTCAACTTCTTGGGATCGAAAAGTTTTAGAGACTTCCCTTTCTTCTATAGTAGGTAGTGTATCCAGTGAAAAAGCTGGTCTCCCAGCGGAAGAAGCAGATGCTTATCTTAAAAAAGGTTACTCTCTAAATGACCGTGTTGGGACCTCTTACCTAGAAAAGCAATACGAGGAAACCTTGCAAGGTAAACGCTCAGTGAAGGAAATTCATCTAGACAAGTACGGAAACATGGAAAGTGTCGAAAATATCGAGGCTGGTACCAAAGGGAATAATATTAAACTGACCATTGATTTGGCCTTCCAAGATAGCGTGGATGCCTTGCTGAAAAGTTATTTCAATTCAGAGTTGGGGAATGGTGGAGCCAAGTATTCTGAAGGTGTCTATGCAGTCGCCCTTAACCCAAAAACAGGTGCTGTGTTATCCATGTCAGGGATTAAACATGACTTGAAAACAGGAGAGTTGACGCCGGATTCCTTGGGAACGGTAACCAATGTCTTTGTTCCAGGTTCGGTTGTCAAGGCGGCGACCATCAGCTCAGGTTGGGAAAATGGAGTCTTGTCAGGAAATCAGACCTTGACAGACCAGTCCATTGTCTTCCAAGGTTCAGCTCCAATTAATTCTTGGTATACTGCCTTTTCTGGGCCAATGCCGATTACGGCGGTTCAAGCTCTGGAGTATTCATCCAATACTTATATGGTCCAAACAGCCTTAGGTCTTATGGGGCAAACCTATCAACCCAATATGTTTGTCGGCACCAGCAATCTAGAGTCTGCTATGGGGAAACTGCGTTCAACCTTTGGCGAATATGGCTTGGGGTCTGCGACCGGGATTGACTTACCAGATGAATCTACTGGATTTATTCCCAAAGAGTATAACTTTGCCAATTTCATTACCAATGCCTTTGGGCAGTTTGATAACTATACGCCCATGCAGTTGGCTCAGTATGTAGCAACTATTGCAAATGATGGTGTTCGTGTGGCTCCTCGTATTGTTGAAGGCATTTATGGAAATAATGATAAGGGAGGCCTAGGCGACTTGATTCAGCAACTGCAACCGACAGAGATGAATAAGGTCAATATATCCGACTCCGATATGAGTGTCTTGCACCAAGGTTTTTATCAGGTTGCTCATGGAACTAGC
>JAWHFN010000205.1:0-2661 GCA_032565555.1 Streptococcus mitis
GGTTGTGTCTAGCATTGTTAAATTCGGTCTCTTTGTTGAATTGCCGAATACAGTTGAGGGCTTGATTCACATCACTAATTTACCTGAATTTTATCATTTCAATGAGCGTGATTTGACCCTGCGTGGGGAGAAATCGGGTATAACCTTCCGTGTAGGTCAACAGATTCGTATTCGGGTTGAAAGAGCGGATAAGATGACAGGTGAAATTGACTTCTCTTACATCCCAAGTGAGTTTGATGTGATTGAAAAAGGCTTGAAACAGTCTAGTCGTAGTGACAGAGGGCGTGGTTCAAATCGTCGTTCAGATAAGAAGGAAGATAAGAGAAAATCAGGACGCTCAAATGATAAGCGCAAGCATTCACAAAAAGACAAGAAGAAAAAGGGCAAGAAACCTTTTTACAAGGAAGTAGCTAAGAAAGGAGCCAAGCATGGCAAAGGGCGAGGGAAAGGTCGTCGCACAAAATAAAAAGGCGCGCCACGACTATACTATCGTAGATACGTTAGAGGCAGGGATGGTCCTGACAGGAACTGAAATCAAGAGTGTACGAGCTGCTCGAATCAATCTCAAGGATGGCTTTGCCCAAGTAAAAAATGGGGAGGTCTGGTTGAGCAATGTTCATATTGCTCCTTACGAAGAGGGCAATATCTGGAACCAAGAACCAGAACGCCGTCGAAAACTCCTGCTCCATAAGAAACAAATTCAAAAATTGGAACAAGAGACTAAAGGGACAGGAATGACGCTGGTTCCCCTTAAGGTCTATATCAAAGATGGTTATGCCAAGCTCCTTTTAGGCCTAGCTAAAGGGAAGCATGACTACGACAAACGGGAGTCTATCAAACGACGTGAACAGAATCGCGATATTGCGCGCGTGATGAAAGCTGTTAATCAGCGATAAAAAGAGGAAATGAAAATGGAAAAATTAGTTGCCTATAAACGTATGCCCTTGTGGACTAAAGAAACCATGCCAGAGGCTGTTCAGCAAAAGCACAATACCAAGGTTGGGACTTGGGGAAAAATTACTGTCTTGAAGGGAACTCTCAAGTTTATTGAATTGACAGAGGATGGGGAGGTTCTAGCTGAACACCTATTTGAAGCAGGGGCTGACAATCCCATGGCACAACCACAAGCCTGGCACCGAGTGGAGGCTGTAACAGACGATGTAGAATGGTATTTAGAATTTTATTGTAAACCTGAGGATTATTTCCCTAAAAAATACAATACCAATCCTGTTCATTCAGAGGTCCTAGAGGCTATGCAAACGGTGAAACCGGGTAAAGCTTTGGATTTGGGCTGTGGTCAGGGCCGTAACTCTCTCTTTCTTGCGCAGAATGGTTTTGATGTGACAGCTGTGGATCAAAATGAATTGGCCCTTGAAATCTTGCAAAGCATTGTGGAGCAGGAAGACCTGGATATGCCTGTTGGTCTCTACGATATCAATTCAGCCAGCATTGGACAAGAATATGATTTTATCGTTTCAACAGTTGTTCTCATGTTTCTACAAGCGGATCGTATTCCAGCTATTATCCGAAACATGCAGGAGCAAACCGCGGTCGGTGGTTATAATCTTATCGTTTGTGCCATGGACACGAAGGATTATCCTTGCTCTGTGAACTTCCCATTCACCTTTAAAGAAGGAGAATTGGCAGACTATTACAAGGACTGGGAATTGGTCAAGTACAATGAAAATCCAGGCCATTTGCATCGTCGTGATGAGAATGGCAATCGTATACAACTACGCTTTGCGACCATGCTAGCTAAGAAAATCAAGTAAACACACATGAAGATTAGGAAATTTCCTGATCTTTTTTCTTTTTTTACGAATAATATAGAAAAGGAGGGAAATCATGTTTGTTGCGAGAGATACTAGGGGAGAATTGGTAAATGTGTTAGAGGATAAGCTTGAGAAGCAAGCCTACACCTGCCCGGCTTGTGGAGGTCAGCTCCGTTTGCGGCAAGGACCAAGTGTCCGAACCCATTTTGCCCATAAATCTTTAAAAGACTGTGATTTTTCATTTGAAAATGAAAGCCCAGAACACTTGACAAATAAGGAAGTTCTTTATCAGTGGTTGAAAAAAGAGACAGAGGTACAATTAGAACACCCGCTTCCAGAGCTTAAACAGATTGCGGATATATTTGTAAATGGCAATCTAGCTCTAGAGGTTCAGTGTAGCCCCTTGCCTCAAATAGTTCTTAAAGAGCGCAGTGAGGGTTACCGTAGTCAGGGGTACCAAGTACTGTGGTTGCTGGGTCAAAAACTGTGGCTCAAAGACCGCTTGACTCGTCTGCAACAAGGTTTTCTCTATTTCAGTCAAAACATGGGATTTTATGTTTGGGAAGTAGACAAGGAAAAACAGGTTTTAAGGCTTAAATATCTCATCCACCAGGATCTCAGAGGCAGACTCTATTATCAAATCAAGGAATTTCCCTATGCTCACGGTAGTCTACTGGAGATATTACGTTTTCCCTATAAGAAACAAAAAATATCTCATTTTACAGTTTCTCAGGACAAGGACATCTGTCGCTATATCCGACAACAACTGTACTATCAAAATCCCTTTTGGATGAAAGAACAAGCAGAAGCCTATCAAAAGGGAGAAAATCTCCTAACTTATGGACTAAAAGAATTGTATCCACAAATAAGACCACTAGTAGGTAATTTT
>JAWHFN010000206.1:0-2627 GCA_032565555.1 Streptococcus mitis
CTCCACCATCATGTTCCTTGGCGATTTCATTGATAGGATGGATTTTACTGCGTAAGCGAACACGGTAGTGGCCATCAGCCTGCTCCACAAAAATTCCCCAGAGACTGACGCTGTCAATCCGACCAGGAGCTCCTACAATAGCGGCAGTTTCAGCATCGGTGACATTGAATCGTTTTAAGATTTCCTGACTCAGGATAACACGAGCTGCGCCATTTTCATCCACTTCCAGATGGTCGTAAATGTAGCCTTGAAGTTTAGCAATTTTGTAGCTCATAGTGTCCATTTTGCGGGTGAGAGCCGCAAAGTCAAAGTTATGTTCTCTCAAATAAGCAGCCAGACGAAGAGTCCGTGCAGTGGTAGAAGGGTAGAGGAAGCGACCTGTATCACCGACAATTCCTGCAAAGAGCAACTCAGCAGCGCGATCTGACAAGGCCAGTTGGGTTGTTTGGGCAAATAGGGTAATCATCTCGCTAGCACTGCTTGAACTAGTATCCACCCATGATAGGTCACCGTATACATCATCATTTGGATGGTGGTCAATCTTAATGAGAAAATCACCTTGACTATAGCGCTTATCATCGATACGAGCAGTATTCGCCGTATCACAGACGATAACAAGTGCCCCTTGGTAGGCACTATCTTCAACAAGATCCATCTTAGCCATCCAAGTTAGAGTTGGTTCATCATAACCTACGGCTTTGATGGTTTTTTCTGGGAAATGATGTTTGAGAAGAGCTTTCAATCCCACCTGACTTCCCAAGGCATCTGGATCTGGTTTCATATGACGATGAATGATAATCGTGTCGTATTCTTTAATTTTTTCTAAAATTTGATGGCAAATTTCCATAAATAACCTCAATTCTTTCTCATTTCATTGTAGCACAAGAATTTTTATTTTTAAAATGAAAAAGATGTGATATAATGGAGAAAGATAAATTGAGGAGGACGATATGGCATTAGCAAAAATTGTATTTGCCAGTATGACCGGTAATACCGAAGAAATTGCAGATATTGTAGCAGACAAATTACGTGACTTGGGATTGGACGTCGATGTTGACGAATGTACAACTGTTGACGCTTCAGACTTCTTGGAAGCAGACATCGCTATCGTTGCGACCTATACTTATGGTGATGGTGAATTGCCAGATGAGATGATGGACTTCTACGAAGACCTAGCAGATCTCAACTTGAATGGTAAAATCTACGGAGTGGTTGGTTCAGGTGACACCTTCTACGATGAATTCTGTAAGGCAGTTGATGACTTTGACCGTGTCTTTGTGTCAACAGGAGCAGAAAAAGGTTCAGAGTGTGTTAAAGTTGATCTTTCTGCCGAGGAAGAAGATATTGAACGCTTAGAACAATTCGCAGAAGAATTGGCTGCTAAAGTAGGATAAGCATAAACGTGCGCTGATGTAATTAATCAGTGCATTTTTCTTATCCAGAGTTGGGATTTTACTAGCCTATTTGGTGGCTTTTTGATACAATAATTCAAATAAAGGAGGAGACTGTATGGATTTAGATATTATTCGCCAAGAAATTGATCAAATCGACGACCAAATTGTTAAACTTCTAGAAGAACGAATGCATTTGGTTGAGGGGGTAGTTGCTTATAAGAAAGCATCAGGTAAACCGATTTTAGATACCAAGAGAGAATCAATTATCTTTGAAAAGGTTAGAAGTCGTGTAGGAGATAAGCGCTATAAGGAGACTATTGTAGCGACTTTTTCTGACATACTCAAACGTTCGCGTGATTACCAGGATCAAAACATCAAATGAAAAAAGAACAATTTTATCCGCTAGGAATTTTTCTAGCTGCTATGTTGGGTGGATTGGTTCGCTACCTTGTTTCTACTTGGTTACCAGCCAGTCCAGATTTTCCTTGGGGAACCCTTCTTGTCAACTATCTGGGAATTTTCTGCTTGGTTTATCTTGTTAAGGGCTATCTGGTCTATAAGGGTACTAGTAAGGGATTGGTTTTAGCACTAGGTACAGGTTTTTGCGGAGGTCTAACAACTTTTTCCAGTCTCATGCTTGATGCTGTAAAACTGCTGGATACAGGGCGTTATCTAAGTTTAGTTATGTATTTGCTTTTGAGCATCGGTGGAGGCCTACTCTTGGCTTATTTTCTAGGGAGGAAGAAATGGTAATCGTTTATCTTGCAATTGCTTGTGGTCTTGGAGCCCTGGTACGGTATTTCTTTTCCCGCTATAATCAAGCTTCTAAATTGCCACTCGGAACGCTAATAGCCAATCTTCTAGGTTGTTTTTTAATTGGATTATTCTACAATCATGTGGAGTCTAAGGAAGTCTATGCTATTCTAGCAACTGGATTTTGTGGAGGTTTGACAACTTTTTCGACCTTGAATGACGAACTCCAAAGACTGCTAAGTGATAAGAAGGTTTTTTACGTTTACCTGACTTTGACCTACCTAGGTGGTTTGGTTGCGATTTTTTTAGGAATTCTGCTATAAATTTCTTTACTTTTTTGTGGAAATTTGGTAAACTGTATCTTGTGTGTAATGGACGCACAAAAATACAGTTTATCCGCTGAGGAAGATTCCTCAAGATTGACAAAGATAGGAGAATAAAATGAATCCATTAATCCAAAGCTTGACTGAAGGTCAACTT
>JAWHFN010000207.1:0-2623 GCA_032565555.1 Streptococcus mitis
AGATAACTTAACTTCTTTACCGTCCATAGATTGCAAGGTAAAATCTGGAGCATCTTTTCCAACAGCAATTTGTTGTACAGTCGTTTGTTGTTTTGGCTGTTGTGCTGCTTGAGTCTTTTTAGTCTCTTCCTCACCACAGGCCATCAATACAACTAATGACAAGAGGCTTAAGCCAGCAAACATTACTTTTTTCATTTGTTCTCCTTTATTCAAAAATTCCAGCTAGAACATTTACTTGTCCCAGTAGTAACAAAATTCCCATTAAAATAATAAGGAAACCACCAATTTTCTTCAGTAGCATCATATGACGCTTGATTTTACTAAAATAAGGCATTACTACACCTGAAGCTAGAGCCAAGACCAAGAAAGGAATGGCCATCCCCAGAGTGTAAATAAGAGTATAGATAGCTCCTTGCCAAGCCCCATTGCCTCCAGAAGCCGCAAGCGCTAAAACAGAACTTAAAACTGGACCGATACAAGGCGTCCAACCAAAGCTAAAGGTAATACCGAGTAAAAAGGCCGACCAATAACGATTGGCTTCTGATTTCTTAAAATTAAAGCTTTTTTGAACCTCTAATTTCTTAAAATGAAAAATTTCCATCTGGTGAAGGCCCAAAATAATGATAATCGTCCCCATGGTATAGCGAAACCAATTGGCATAGAGAATATTACCAAAGTAACCAGCACCAAATCCTAGAATAAAGAAAATGAGTGAAATACCTACGATAAAGCAAAGCGTTCGAATCAAGCCTGACCAAGCGACTTTTCTTCCAAATAAGGAGAAGCTTTTTGCACTTTCCTGATCATCCAATAAAACTCCAGCATAAACTGGCAGAAGAGGAAAAATACAGGGAGAAAAGAAGGACAAGACCCCTGCTAAAAAAACAGAGATTGAAAAGACTATCGTTTCCAATAAAGGACCAACTTTCTTAAGAATTTAAACCTATTGTACTATAAATATTAAAATTTGTATCAAGTTTGCTACGGTTAACTGTTTTTATCATTATATTATATGAAACAAACTCTTTAATAGTACACTATGTTTTCTAAAACATTGTTAGAAATTGATTTGAATTTCTCAATCAAATTGTTCGGTTTTTTCATTTCACTATAGATAAAAGAAAAAATTGAAGAAAATTGTCCAAAGAGGCACTTTTTCTTCAATCTAATTTTACTTATTTTAATAAGTTCCTTCTTCACCTTGGCTAGTCAAGATAACAGGTCCGTCTTTCGTAATCACGAATTGGTGTTCATATTGACAAGATAAACCACCGTCAATGGTCTTATGCGCCCAGCCAGTTTTCATATCTGTATCAATTTCCCAATCACCAGTATTGATCATTGGTTCAATAGTCAAGACCATTCCTTCACGGAGACGAAGCCCACGACCAGCAATACCATAGTTAGGAACCATTGGTTCTTCATGCATAGTTGGGCCAACACCATGACCAACCAAATCACGCACTACACCGTATCCACGACTTTCAGCATATTCTTGAATAGCTGCTCCAATATCACCGATACGATTCCCAATGACGGCTTGCTCAATACCCTTGTACATAGCTTCTTTGGTTACATCCATCAAGTTTTTCACTTCTTCGGACGGCGTACCTACAGCATAAGCCCAACATGAGTCTGCAAGACCACCAGAATAGCTCTGAGTGTATTTTTTCATTTGTTCCACATTGTTGAAGTTTAATTTTGAGACATTCAGGTCAGATTTAGCAATTGGACCTCCCAAAACCATATCAACTTTGAGCAAATCACCATCTTTCAAGATATAGTGACGAGGAAAAGCATGAGCCACTTCATCATTAAGAGAGCAACAGGTAGCATAAGGATAGTCCATCATAGCACCGTCAACACCAATCTGAAGCGGAAGGAAATTTTCTTCCTTACAACGACGGCGAACGTATTCTTCAACTTCCCACATATCTACGCCAGGCTTAATCAAATCACGTAAGCCGATATGAATACTTGCTAGAAAATCACCGGCCTTATCCATAGCTTCAATTTCACGAGCTGATTTTAATGTTATCATTTTTTCTCCTAGTTTCTAATTAATTTTAACAGTCACATTTGCTTTTGAAACAATCTGATGACCGTGATAAATATCGTAGTCAATAATAGCTGATCGTCTCGTATGATGGATAATACGTGCTTGAATACGCAATATATCATCAATCTGAACAGCCTGCAAAAAGTAAATCAGCATCTGCTCGATAATGAGATTGCGCCCGCTATTCACAACTAAATCTTGGGTCATATGAGTCAAGATTTCTGCCAATACACCGTTAGCCAAAACACCATTTTTTTCAAGCATAAAGGGCTCAACTGTAATGACGACTTCATCATGGTGATAAGAAAGTTTTTGACCAATCTGCTCAGAAAATGTTGGTAGAGCCGAAACTTGGGAACGACTCATCTTCTCCATGACATCTCGTCTGGTTACAACCCCAAGCAAGGTTTGATTATTACGAACAACCGGTACCATTTCAAAATCTTCAGCAATCATCCGTTGACTCACATTGGCAATATTTGTCGATAATCCAACCAAAAATAGACTACGAGACATGACCTTATCAATTGTGGTACTTGGTGACTTATCACCAGCATCTCTCAT
>JAWHFN010000208.1:0-2603 GCA_032565555.1 Streptococcus mitis
CTGTCTTCTTTAGGTTATCACGTGAACCTTGAGCATTTTACATCATTAAATAATATTGAAAAAAATCTATTTAAAGGTTTTTTTTCTGTTAAAAGGACTAAGGCAAATTTTGAACGAGATTATAATTTACATATATCAAATATAACTAAATCCTTTCCTACAGCTAATATCGCTTATGAATATATTCAGTCTCCTTACCATAAGGATGGGGAATATTTCGAAAATGAAGTGGATATCTTAAGTGATATTAGATCTGACATAAATACAAATGGGCCAAAACTTATTCTTATTGAGGCTCCTGCGGGATTTGGGAAAACGTGCACGGCGTACGAAATAGGGAGAATCCTTTCTGAGCAAGATGATGAACATCTTGTTTTATTTGCTGAGCTTTCTCGTGACAGACATGCTAAAATATTCAATCACGTTCTACAAAGAGAGCTTGCTCGTTCCTTCCCCGCTGTGCCCCCCATGTTAGTAAATAAAGAAATAAAGAATGGAAAAATCACAGTAATATTAGATGGTTTTGACGAGCTACTTAATGAAAGAGAAGATGAGAAATTCCAATTTGAAAAGTCTCAAGCCATGCTCGAAACTATTGGAAAGATGTTGGAAAATAATGCAAAGATTATATTAACAACAAGGAAGACTGCAATTTTACAAGGTGATGATTTTGATGAGTGGATTGGTGAGAACTCTACAAATTTTGAATTTATGCGGTATACACTTAAGGAGCCCTCAGCAAAAAACTGGTTAAGTCTTGAAAGATATTCGATGCTTAACAGGCTAAATATTAATATTAAAAACCTTTCAAATCCAGTTTTACTGACTTTTTTGAAATTCATTCCTAGCGAACAATTTAATGAAGTAATTAGCATGCCGGATGAGATTGTTCACAAATATTTTAATCTTATATTGTATCGTGAAAAAGAAAGACAGAATTTGAAGCTTGAGGTTAATGAACAATCTGCGCTTCTTACTCGATTAGCAAGACATATGATTAAGCTTAATTATACCAAGACATCAAAGGAGTCATTAATAAACTACATTTCCTATGATGAGCTTGAATTAATCGAAGAGTGTCGAAGTCGATATGAACATGATTTGAGGCCTACATTTGAAGAGATGATCGAAAAATTGTCAAATCATGCTTTACTTGATAGGTCAGGTATTGATGAGAAAATTGGGTTTGTTAATAACTTTGTTTTAGGGCATTTTGTTGGCACTGATATAATAAATACTGACGAAGAGTGGCTTGCTGATAGTATTTTTATTGATGCAGTTATTAACGCATTTTCCTCCAGAACCTTACAAACCAGAGAGTTTGTCTGGAATAGATTGAAAGATAGTCTCATACTACTTTCAGATGAGGAAAAGGTTGTATTTGAGCAGACTTTACTTGATAGAGTATCAGGTGGTTACAAGAACTCACAATTCAAAGAGATAAATTTTGAATCAAGTAATCTATTCATTAATGGTGGTGTCCATTCATCTTTCTTTTATGATTGTACTTTCATTAACTGTTCTATTGATTTGGAATGTTTTAAAAACAACACCTTCATTTCTTGCTCATTTTATAATTGCCATGTACATGGTGATTATAACTCAAATGAGTTTATATCACCTGTCATGGATGAATCATCGAGGTTATCTTTGTCATCATGTTTGATGATGGCCTCAACGAACCAGCCAGTGGTTACAGAGGAAAATCAGTTAAAAGCATATGTACTTGAAAAATTCTGGCCTATTGGTCGGGAAACGATTGTATTCGCCCACAGGCCGTTGTTCATTTTTTACAGAGGAAGTAATTACTCCGCGCAAGAAATTAGTAACACTATAGACGAATTCAGGAAGGAAGGCGTTATCATTTCTGCGAAAAGAAAAAACTGGGTAGGTTTAGAATTCTCTGGACAAAATATGCAAATCATCAAAGATATTTTGGGGCGCTAAAAATGAACAATAATCAATTATTAAACCTTATTGCACTAATCGAGAGAACTATAGATTCACTCGGCATTATGTATAGAATTTTCTATAGAGAAAAGTCTTTATACTCATTAGAGTCAAAAATAAAGAATAATCCCGGCAAGTATAATTGCATGAAAAAAATACAAGATATTGTTGGTGTTCGAATAGCATTGTATTTTATTGATGATATTGAAATACTTAAAAATGCCCTAGTGAAAAAATTTATATTTATTGAGAAAGACTCACAAATAGACAAGCCAGCAATCGAAACATTTTCTGCAATACGATGCAATTTGATTTTCAAGCTACCAGATTCATATAATTTTTCCTCATTCGTTCCAGAAAGTTTACTAGAAGTTATCGATGATACATTTGAGTTGCAAATACGAACAGTTCTATCTGAGGGGTGGCATGAGGTAGATCATGATTTAAGATATAAATGCAAAAGTGACTGGGTTGGATTAGACAAGGAAAACAGAGCTTTTAATGGTGTCTATGCTACTTTAGAAACCAGCGAATGGACACTCCTTAAACTTTTTGATGAACTAGCTTATACACATTATAAAAATAAAAATATCAAAGCAATGTTAATAAATAAGTTTAGATTAAAATTAAAACCATCGGCGAAAGATGATGAA
>JAWHFN010000209.1:0-2595 GCA_032565555.1 Streptococcus mitis
GGTGGTTCTAACTACCAAGTCCCAGTTGAAGTTCGTCCAGAACGTCGTACAACACTTGGACTTCGTTGGTTGGTAACAATCGCTCGTCTTCGTGGTGAACACACAATGCAAGACCGTCTTGCAAAAGAAATCTTGGATGCTGCTAACAACACTGGTGCAGCTGTTAAGAAACGTGAAGACACTCACCGTATGGCTGAAGCTAACCGTGCATTCGCACACTTCCGTTGGTAAGATAGGATGCGAAAGCGTTAAGAAAGTCCCAGAGAAAATAGGGAATCGAAGCAGGTTGCGATTGCAACCAATGAGATTCATCTTTTTCTCCAGACTTTTAGCTTGAGCTCAACTATATCATGATGCTAGGAACGGTAAGGATGCAAGGTGAAAATAGGAAACTGACGCAGTATTCGACGAATACAAGGAAGTTTATCTTTTTCACACAGCATCCCGTTCTGGCTCAAATCGGCTAATTAACTTTAGCCCGAGTTCAATTCAACTTGTAAATCTACAAGTTGAAACCAACAATAGCATGAAAACATTGAGAACGGGTAGGTCCTGCCTATCCGTTTTTATTAAAATCGTGTTATAATAGAATAGAAATCAAAAATAAATAGGAGAAACAAACCTCATGGCACGCGAATTTTCACTTGAAAAAACTCGTAATATCGGTATCATGGCTCACGTCGATGCTGGTAAAACAACAACTACTGAGCGTATTCTTTACTACACTGGTAAAATCCACAAAATCGGTGAAACTCACGAAGGTGCGTCACAAATGGACTGGATGGAGCAAGAGCAAGAGCGTGGTATCACTATCACATCTGCTGCGACAACAGCTCAATGGAACAACCACCGCGTAAACATCATCGACACACCAGGACACGTGGACTTCACAATCGAAGTACAACGTTCTCTTCGTGTATTGGATGGTGCGGTTACCGTTCTTGACTCACAATCAGGTGTTGAGCCTCAAACTGAAACAGTTTGGCGTCAAGCAACTGAGTATGGAGTTCCACGTATCGTATTTGCCAACAAAATGGACAAAATCGGTGCTGACTTCCTATACTCTGTAAGCACACTTCACGATCGTCTTCAAGCAAACGCACACCCAATTCAATTGCCAATCGGTTCTGAAGATGATTTCCGTGGAATCATCGACTTGATCAAGATGAAAGCTGAAATCTATACTAACGACCTTGGTACAGATATCCTTGAAGAAGACATCCCAGCTGAATACCTTGACCAAGCTCAAGAATACCGTGAAAAATTGATCGAAGCAGTTGCTGAAACTGACGAAGAATTGATGATGAAATACCTCGAAGGTGAAGAAATCACTAACGAAGAATTGAAAGCTGGTATCCGTAAAGCGACTATCAACGTTGAATTCTTCCCAGTATTGTGTGGTTCTGCCTTCAAGAACAAAGGTGTTCAATTGATGCTTGATGCGGTTATCGACTACCTTCCAAGCCCACTTGACATCCCAGCAATAAAAGGTGTTAACCCAGATACAGACGCTGAAGAAACTCGTCCAGCATCTGATGATGAGCCATTTGCAGCTCTTGCTTTCAAGATCATGACTGACCCATTCGTAGGTCGTTTGACATTCTTCCGTGTTTACTCAGGTGTGCTTCAATCAGGTTCTTACGTATTAAACACTTCTAAAGGTAAACGTGAACGTATCGGACGTATCCTTCAAATGCACGCTAACAGCCGTCAAGAAATCGACACTGTTTACTCAGGTGATATCGCTGCTGCCGTTGGTTTGAAAGATACTACAACTGGTGACTCATTGACAGATGAAAAAGCTAAAATCATCCTTGAGTCAATCAACGTTCCAGAACCAGTTATCCAATTGATGGTTGAGCCAAAATCTAAAGCTGACCAAGATAAGATGGGTATCGCCCTTCAAAAATTGGCTGAAGAAGATCCAACATTCCGCGTTGAAACAAACGTTGAAACTGGAGAAACAGTTATCTCAGGTATGGGTGAGCTTCACCTTGACGTCCTTGTTGACCGTATGCGTCGTGAGTTCAAAGTTGAAGCAAACGTAGGTGCTCCTCAAGTATCTTACCGTGAAACATTCCGCGCTTCTACTCAAGCACGTGGATTCTTCAAACGTCAATCTGGTGGTAAAGGTCAATTCGGTGATGTATGGATTGAATTTACTCCAAACGAAGAAGGTAAAGGATTCGAATTCGAAAACGCAATCGTCGGTGGTGTGGTTCCTCGTGAATTTATCCCAGCGGTTGAAAAAGGTTTGGTAGAATCTATGGCTAACGGTGTTCTTGCAGGTTACCCAATGGTTGACGTTAAAGCTAAGCTTTACGATGGTTCATACCACGATGTCGACTCATCTGAAACTGCCTTCAAGATTGCGGCTTCACTTGCCCTTAAAGAAGCTGCTAAATCAGCACAACCAGCTATCCTTGAGCCAATGATGCTTGTAACAATCACTGTTCCAGAAGAAAACCTTGGTGATGTTATGGGTCACGTAACTGCTCGTCGTGGACGTGTAGATGGTATGGAAGCACATGGTAACAGCCAAATCGTTCGTGCTTACGTTCCACTTGCTGAAATGTTCGGTTACGCAACTACTCT
>JAWHFN010000210.1:0-2582 GCA_032565555.1 Streptococcus mitis
AAAGATTTGCTCTGTGATTGTAAATAAGAACCTGGATCAAGTTTTGCAATAAAGGTGACACAGAGTCTTGGAAGAAAGCAATCGTTTTTTCCTTATCAGACTCGTCTACTGCCACTTTTTTTAAAAAAGAAGGTAAGCCTGTTTCTTCAGCAACTTGCTTGATTTGAGTCAAGTCTGAAAAGATACGGTCTTCTTCTCCTTTTTCAAGTACCAATTGGACAAAAGGCATGCTGTATTTTTCAATTACCTTTACTGTTTTCTTGTCCATCAAGCTTCTCCTAGCTGATCGATATACTGATCAATGAGTTCTTTATGGGCATGACCGTCAAGGTTTTGTGAGATGATTTTACCAGCCAAGCTGATTGTCAAATCTGCTACCTCACCCTTAACGCTTTGTAAAGCTTCAGCTTTGTTTTGAGCAATTTCTTGGTTTGCTTTTTCTTTTAAGCGTCCTGCTTCTAGTTTAGCATCTGCTAAAATACTAGCCTTACTTTTCTCAGCTGTTTCTTTCGCATTCTCAATGATTGTCTTAGCTTCTTTACGGCTACCAGCCAATTCATCTTCGCGTTTTTGAGCCAATACTTCTGCTTTTTGACGTGCTTCTTCAGCTCTATCAATATCCGAAGCAATTTTTTCAGCTCTTTCTTCGAAAATGCCTGTAATATTAGACCATGCAAATTTTTTAATCAAGACTAGCAAAAGGATAAAAGAGCCAGCGATTAAAATAAAATTACCAATTAATTCACCTACTGTTACGTGCATCAGTTACTCCTTTCTACTCTTCATCATTAATTTTATTTCCTAGGTACATAGAGGATAATAGTGTAAAGACATAGGCCTGTACACAAGAAATGAACACGGAAAATGCAGTCCAAACTAAGTTTGTCCCAAATGCGATTGGATACCAAAAAATAGCCTGATGTGAAAGTAAGAGAAGCAAGCTTGTCATTACTTCACCTGCAAAGATATTCCCAAAAATCCGCAAAGCAAGAGAAAGGAAATTCGTGACTTCTTCAAGTAGATTCATCGGTGTCATAAATGCAGGAGTTACAAAACCTTTGAGGTATTGTTTAATCCCACGGCGACGAATCCCCTCAATATGCGCCATCACAATAATACAGAAAGACAAGACAAGGTCAAATGAAAGATTTGCAGTTGGCGATGTCCAAAGGTTTGTCCCATCCGTTGTTTGAAGTTTAGCCATCAAACCAAGATTATTGGCGATGACCATAAAAAGAAATAAGCATAAGTAAAAGAGTGAGTAATCTTTCATGTAGTGGGAACCAAGGTTAGGTTCTGTAAATCCAATTACAAAATCATAGAGATACTCTAGTACATTTTGTTTACCTTTGGGTTTCAATGTCATATTACGACTTGCCCAATAGATAAATGCAAAAATCAGAAACACAGACAGCAAAGTCAAGGCTGTCAAAGTTAAATCAAAGGTAACAGGACCAATATTGATGGTTGGATTGATACTTTCTTCCATCTAACATTCTCCCTTCTCCAATTTATATTTCGTTATTTAATAATAAATGAGAAGACAAGAGTTACGAAGAAAGTTCCTTCAATAAAGGCAACCCCTAAAAACATCAAGCTACGAAACTCAGCGATAATATCTGGTTGGCGAGCTACTGATTTCAACAAACCATTCATCAATAACCCTTCACCAAGAGATACACCCATACAGGCAAGACATAGACCGAAAAATGTTAAATTCATGACGAATTCTCCTTTTAATTAAAATTTACTTACTTAGTTTAGTCCTAAAAATTGGATTTGTCAACTTTTTACCAACATTGAAAGCGTTTAATGAAAATTATTTACAATTTTACTATTTTTAAGCCTATTATATAGAAAACTTTGTAAAAAACTTGTAATAAATCCGACCATTATCTAGACCTTTCTGAAAAATATTGAAAAAATCCGAGATGAAATCTCGGATGAAAATTAATATATTTTCTTTAACCTAATGCTATTTAGTAAGTAGGATTAAAGGGAAAGCAACTAGAAAGATTTCGTCTCCTACATGTTTATTAAGCACGCACTGTGACGCTGGTTCCATCTTCCTTATAAAGATTGATGAGACCTTCTTTAATAGCTCGAACCATGTCTCCAGCTTGAACAGGTTGTGGGACTTTGATTGTCAAGAGTTCCATCGGATTTGGAGCGCGGTCGATTTTATTGCCTTTGGCATCATGCAAATCTTCGATATAAGTTTCAAAGTGACGGAAACCTGGGCCATAAAACTCTACTTGGTCTCCTTCGTTAATGACATTCCGTTGACGAATGGTTGCTGTTTGTGTCGCATCATCATAAGAAACCACTTCAGCGACAAACTTGTACTCAGGAATTTTACGACGAGCACCAAATAACTGCTCATTTTCAGATGGTGTACCATAGTAGAAACCTGTTGCCAATTCACGTTGGGCAACCTTCCACATCTCATCAATCAAGTCTTGCTTGATAGCTTCAAACTTCTCTGGACTTTCTAGATAAGCATCAACAGCAGCCTTGTAGCAGTTGGTTACAGTTGAAACATAGTGAATTGACTTCATACGTCCTTCGATCTTCAGACTGTC
>JAWHFN010000211.1:0-2581 GCA_032565555.1 Streptococcus mitis
ACAAGATTAGTTTCTTGGTTCGTAAGGCTGATGTAGAAAAATACAAGGATTTAACTAGCTTAGAAAGTGCTAATATTGCAGCTCAAAAAGGGACTGTTCCAGAATCTATGGTCAAGGAACAATTGCCAAAAGCTCAATTGACTTCCCTAACCAATATGGGGGAAGCTGTCAATGAATTGCAGGCTGGAAAAGTAGATGCTGTTCATATGGATGAGCCTGTTGCCCTTAGCTACGTTGCTAAAAATGCGGATCTAGCTGTCGCAACTGTCAGCTTGAAGATGAAGGACGGCGAAGCTAATGCAGTTGCCCTTAGAAAAAATAGTGCTGATTTGAAAGAAGTGGTGGACAAGGTCATCCAAAAACTCAAGGATGACGGTACCTACCAAAGCTATCTTGAAAAAGCAGCAAGCCTAACAGAAGTTGAAGAATAAGAAAAAGCAGAGTTGGAAGTCATTCCAATTCTGCTTTTAAATAGTTTAAAACCTTTTCCAGATTGTCTAAGGACACCTTGGCAAATTGATAAGGACAGGTGCTTAAATAGGCCTCTTCAAAGAAGTCTAAGCCCATCTGGCTGTGTTTGAGACTGGCAATTTTAGGATACTGTCGCAGATCTAGTAATAAACCATCGTGAAGGGGATAATGAGGGAGGTGACAAGGAGTGTTAGCTAGTCTTTCCTCGATTTGTTTTTGGTAGTCTTCCTGATTGGATAAGCGAGCCAGACGATTTTTTTCAAATAATTGACTATCAATATAGAGTGACAGGGCCTTTTGCATGATGAGGTTGCTGTCGTAGTCTAGGATATTTTTGTAGGCCACAAAGGCTTCCTTGATAGCATTTGGGAGAATGAGTGCTGTTATCCGCAGGGCTGGAAAGAGGCTGGTTGAGAAGGACTTTATGTAAATGACCCGCTCCTCTGTATCTAGATAGTGGAAGGTCTGGCCCTTTTTAGAGTCCAAATCCCCCAGATAGTCGTCCTCTACGATATAGACACCATACTTGGTAGCTAAGTTAAGAATAGCTCGTTTGTCCTGTTCAGAATAGGAATGCCCCAGAGGATAGTGAAAACGAGGAATAGTATAGAAAAACTTAATTTTTCCAGTCTTGAAATGGCTTTCCAGTTCCTCCAAGTCAATCCCATCAATGCCTCGTTCAATCGTTTGATAGTCCAAGCCCTGAGCAATCAAGAGACGATTCATCCGATGGTAGGTCGGCTGTTCCACCAAGATTTCTTTGGCTTGGCTAGGAAAGGAAATTTGAGAGAGGATAAATAAGGCTTGTTGGGTGCCAGAAGTCAGTACCAGTTGGTCAGCCTTGCAGTAGAGGGCCTGGTCAAAGAGGAGTTTATGGATGGATTGTCTTAAGTCTTCTAATCCTTCTTGGTTATCATAGTAGTTGAAGAGGTAGTTTTCCCGGCCAATCAAGGTTTCATTGATACAGAGTCGGAAATCGTCATAGGCGCTGGCATGTTCATCGGTAACCTCGATTTCAAGGTCCTGGTGTTGCCCTTGTTCTAGGACATAGTAACCACTCTGGGGCTTGGCATAGAGGTATTGTTCGTGCCGTAATTCCAACAGGGCTCGTTGGACAGTATCCTTGCTACAGTGAAAGTCAAGGCTCAGTTGACGAATAGAAGGCAGGCGACTTCCCGTCGGAAATCGTCCAGACTCGATACCGTTTTTTAGATAGGAAACGACCTCTTGGTACTTGCTTTGTTTCTTCATTCCAGACCTCCCTTGATTTTGTTACATTGTACCCTTTTTTTTCCTTCTTGGCAATGTCTAGAGTGTTTCTATCGTTCACATCTAGGGGCAAATGTGGTATACTTCCATCTTTAATACTTTTTTGAAATCAAAGAGCAACCAAATGCAGATGTGACAGTTTTTCGGAACCTTTTTCTCTTTAAAACAAAATGTGTATTTTTTATCTGGGGTTGATTTGTTTTAAAAAGTTTTCATGCTAATTTCCCCTTATTACTTGCACATATTTTTAGGAAAAACTTGAAATCGCTTTCTTGTTGTGGTATAACAGAATTGAAAAATAAAAGTATACTAATAACTTGTTAGAAAGGAGTTTAAATCATAAAGTCAAGTTATTTTATCAGAGGTTAAATAGAGATTCACTACACGTCAGCAGGCGTGAGAATCCCTGATTTTAAGCGATTCTTGAGATTTCAAATTTCAATGTATTGCAATACAAATCAGCCGAATCTCTACATTTTTCTCTACATTTTCAGATAAATAAAAAGAGATTACGGATATAAGAGAAGAGCTACTTCACAGATGAGTAGCTCTTCTTTTTTTATTCTTTCACTTCAATTTATTCATGAAAATAGTAAAATCTTTTGAATGAATAATTGAAGTCCAAAATGCAGGCATTAATCAGCCTGCATTTTCTATCTAGCATTTATAGAGTAAATATAAGCTATATAACAAGCAAAATCTCCTATTTGCTTTCTGTTATCCTCTATAGCATCAAACCATGAAACGTCCACACCTTCTTGCCCTAGATAACGACTAAGAAGCTTTAGACAATATATTACTCGCTCATGCTTTGCTGTTCTACCTTCATCTTTTTGTTGAC
>JAWHFN010000212.1:0-2577 GCA_032565555.1 Streptococcus mitis
TCCAAATCCTCCTGACTGTAGGTTCGATAGCCATTTTCCGACTTTAAAGGAACCAAGAGTCCTATCTTGTCGTAGTGGTGTAGGGTCTTGACAGAGACGCCCGAAAGCTGCGCAGCTTCTTTTATATGGTACATGATTTCCTCCTTATACTCAATGAAAATCAAAGAGCAAACTAGGAAGCTAGCCGCAGGCTGTACTTGAGTACGGTAAGGCGACGCTGACGTAGTTTGAAGAGATTTTCGAAGAGTATTACATTGATAGTATAACCCCTCCCCTTAGGTCAGAGTCAAGCGTTTTTGAGAAATTTTTTTACTTTATCATAACATGAAAATGGTTTTCTTGACAGACCTTAGAAAACATGATAGGATAGTCAAGTCTATCAATCAAAAGAAACGCTCATTTTGAGTACTTATGAGGCTATTTGCCAAGGGCAGTAGCTTTTTCTTTTGTAATACTAATTTTAGGAGTTTAACTATGTCTGAAAAATCGCAATGGGGTTCTAGATTGGGCTTTATCCTGGCATCTGCTGGTTCAGCCATCGGACTCGGTGCCGTTTGGAAATTCCCTTACATGACTGCTGCTAACGGTGGAGGAGGCTTTTTACTGGTCTTTCTCATTTCCACTATTTTAATTGGTTTCCCTCTACTGCTTGCTGAATTTGCCCTCGGCCGAAGTGCTGGTGTTTCAGCTATCAAAACCTTTGGAAAACTAGGCAAGAATAGCAAGTACAACTTTATCGGTTGGATTGGTGCCTTTGCCCTCTTTATCCTCTTATCTTTCTACAGTGTTATTGGAGGATGGATTTTAGTCTATCTAGGCATTGAGTTTGGAAAATTGTTCCAAATTGGTGGAACGGGGGATTACGCTCAGTTATTTACTTCAATCATTTCAAACCCAGCTATTGCCCTAGGTGCACAAGCTGCCTTTATCTTATTGAATATCTTCATTGTATCACATGGGGTTCAAAAAGGGATTGAAAGAGCTTCGAAAGTCATGATGCCCCTGCTCTTTATCATCTTTGTTGTCATCATTGGGCGCTCTCTCAGTTTACCAAATGCCATGGAAGGGGTTCTTTACTTCCTCAAACCAGACTTCTCTAAGCTGACAAGTGCTGGTCTCCTCTATGCTCTGGGACAATCTTTCTTTGCCCTCTCACTAGGGGTTACAGCCATGCTGACCTATGCTTCTTATTTGGATAAGAAAACCAATCTAGTCCAATCAGGAATCTCCATCGTAGCCATGAATATCTCAGTATCTATCATGGCGGGTCTAGCCATTTTCCCAGCCATGTCAGCCTTCAATATCCAATCTGAAGGGGGACCGAGCCTGCTCTTTATCGTCTTGCCTCAACTCTTTGATAAGATGCCTTTTGGAACCATTTTCTACATCCTCTTCCTCTTGCTCTTCCTCTTTGCGACGGTCACTTCTTCCGTTGTTATGCTGGAAATCAATGTGGGTAATATCACCAATCAGGACAACAGTAAGCGTGCTAAATGGAGTGCTATTTTAGGAATCTTGACCTTTGTCTTTGGAATTCCTTCAGCCCTATCTTACGGTGTCATGGCGGATGTTCACATCTTTGGGAAGACCTTCTTTGACGCTATGGACTTCTTGGTTTCCAATCTCCTCATGCCATTTGGAGCTCTCTGCCTTTCACTTTTTACAGGCTACATCTTTAAAAAGGCTCTTGCTATGGAGGAACTCCATCTTGATGAAAGAGCATGGAAACAGGGACTGTTCCAAGTCTGGCTCTTCCTTCTTCGTTTCATCATTCCAATCATCATCATCGTGGTCTTTATCGCCCAATTTATGTAGTCAAAAAGGACTTGAGTAGTGATACTCTTCGAAAATCAAATTCAAACTGCGTCAACGTCGCCTTGCCGTACTCAAGTACAGCCTGCGGCTAGTTTCCTAGTTTGCTCTTTGATTTTCATTGAGTATGAACTCAGGCCCTTTCTTTTTTATGGATGGCTAACAATTAATTCCAAATCTTGCCCTTCCAGAGTCCAAGATTCAACATCACTTGGTAGGATAAAGTGGCTACCTTTTTGAATCGGATAGTTCTTTCCATCAACAGTTAGCTGACCTTGACCAACCAAGACACTAAACAAGCTGTAATCAGCTGTCTTCTCAAAATCAACTTTTCCAGTGATTTCCCACTTGTAAACTGCGAAGAAATCATTGGATACAAGGAGAGTGGAACGCAAATCATAAGCTTTGACAGTTACAGGACGGCTATTTGCTGGCTCACCAATGTTCAAAACATCAATGGATTTTTCAAGGTGAAGTTCACGCAAGTTGCCCTTGTCGTCCTTGCGGTCAAAGTCATAGACACGATAGGTGGTATCGCTAGACTGTTGGGTTTCAAGGATTAAGATACCTGCCCCAATAGCGTGCATGGTTCCGCTTGGTACATAGAAGAAATCTCCAGCTTTAACTGGTACTTTTGTTAACAGACCATCCCAGTCTTTCGCTTCGATTTGCTGACGGAGTTCTTCTTTTGACTTGGCATTGTGACCGTAGATAATCTCTGAACCTTCATCCGCAGCGATGATGTACCAGCATTCCGTTTTTCCA
>JAWHFN010000213.1:0-2567 GCA_032565555.1 Streptococcus mitis
TTAGATAAGACTTGTTCAAATTCGCTATCTGTCAGTGCAATACCTTCTAGGACATCGGCATTAATACGATTGAGCTCACTTCTCCAATTTTCAATCAAATCCTGAACAGTCACTTTATGAAGATTTCCATTCAGTTTATCGGGAGATTGCCATCTGAACTTGGTTAATTCTTTGACAAATTCATCCTGAAAATGTCTCTCAGAGGCGTCTTTGTTGATACGACCCATAACGTTTCCTTTCTATAATAACTTCCTATATCCTTAGACAAAGAGTTCATTTAAGTATGCTTTTTTCAAATCTTTTAGTTTATCGAGTTTTTGTTGTTGGAGAGAAATGGATTTGTCGAATTTTTGGAAAAATTCTCCAATTATTTCTTGCTCTCTGATTGGTGGAACCGGTATTTCAAACTTTTCAAACGTTAATTTGTTAATAATAGGAGTTGCAGTTTGTCCAGCTAAGTTCTTGAACTGTTTTTCATATCTTGACATTGCACTTAGTATAAAGTATGAATTATGATTTTGAGGAATTATTGCATTGATCTGTTGATTGAACGCTACTGGAATTGTATTTATTGTATTTTTACCAATCGATGCTATGCTTGTAATAAGAACAGAGTTTTCTGGAACAGTTCTTGCTGTTAACCACCCCAAATCGCTCAAATATCTTTCAGAATAGCAAATTAAAATATCATTTATATCAGTAGGTGTTACCCAAGTATGACCTTTTGAGGACGTACTCCAATAACTCGCATTAGATGTAGCTGGAGTGTTCCCAGTGATCACTTTACCAAGTTCTTCCAATTTCTTCTCTTCCCACTCACCTTTAAACCCTAGGAAACGACGTTTTGGTACTCGTTCTCCCTCTGCAGGAAAGAGTTCAGCAAGATAAGATTTCTTGAGATTTTTCAGTTTGTCCAGTTTATGCTGATGGAAGGTGATGAGAGAGTCGATTGAATAAAAGAATCTTCCGATATAATCTTGTTCAATACCAGAAGGAATTTTAAAGTTCATTTTCGAAAACATTGCACCTGTAATTTGATTAATAGTGGCACCCATATTTTTCTCAATCTCTTTTCCAAATTTAGGTGTATCTAATAATGCATTTACAAACGTAGAATGTTCAGAATGTATGCCTGACATAAAGGCTCCAATAACTGTATTTGGCATTTCCCCTTTAACCATAGCATGTTTGCCAATTAAAGAACGAGAGCCGTTTCTTACAACAACAATAATATCACCTGACTTAACGTTTTCAGATGTTGCTTTATCTGAGGCAACATAAACATTGTCAGCATTTATTATTTCTCCACTTTGTATATTTGAAGAACGCAAAACAAGAGTTCCATTCTTCCTCACATCATTGGGAGAATACGTCAAACCATTATACAATTTTATAAAATCGGTTAACGTTTGCTCTTCCCAATCACTATCTGACTCAAACTCTTTAAACCGTCTTTTTGGTATATGTTTACTATTCGTCATTATAGCACCACCAGTTCCTTCATCATCGCTTCCAGCTCTTTCTCAAGTTTATCAATCTCATCATCTAGACTATCTAAAGTTTCAGAATAACGGTTATTTAATTCCTCTAAGACTGAAATCTCCGCTTTAAGAGGTGATTGGACTAGTTCCCTAACTTTTTCAATCACAGAACCAAACCATTTTTTGTAAAGGAGTTGATCTACTTCTTCATCTGTTAATTGTAGGATTCGTTCTGCAATTAGTTCTTTCAACTCAAGTTCTTTTGCTTTAATCTCTTTATTGACTGCTGATTTTTCTTTGGTCAAGTCATCCACTTTCTTGAGAAGTTCGTACTCAAGAGAGCCTTTTGCAGCTTCCTTCAAGCTAGCTTTTACTAGTTTGTTCTCAAAGCTGTCTTGCGCTTCACCTTCTTCGTTCTTTTTAAGAGAATCAAAGAGAGCATTGTATTCATCGCTATCTTCTATCTTTGCATTTTCGACTAACTCACTCAACTCGCTATCGATTTCAGAAATACGTGACTTAAGTGTATCAATGATAGCCAACTCTTCACTATAAAGTTCACTAGCAATCAGTTCATTCGGAATAATAACCCCATTCCAACCATCCTGAACCTTTTCCTTGTTCTTACCTTTCGTTACCATATTTGGTTCACGAGTGCGACCAGCTTCATAGAAGCCTAATTGTTCGATAAACTCTATATCGTGACCTAGGTATTTAGTCCAAATCTCTGCCATAATTTGATATCCATCATAGATATCCAACTGTGGGAATTCTGATAATCGAGTTTTTATCGCACTTAACATTGACTCTTTTAATTGATGTGGCGTCAAATCAGAATTTAATTGGTGCAATTTTATCCAGTACTCGTCCAGATACTCTTGGATAGAAGTTACTACTTGCACTGTCTCTTCTTTTACTGTTTTACTGCTTAGAACAGCTTCCGAGAACTCTTCAATTGGATGAATTAATTCAAAATATCCTGAGCGTTTTTCAGAAATTACTTTCTCAAGTATTTCTGGTACTGCCTGATGAAGTGCAGACAAACTCTCGATATTAGCTTCAGGAATACCACCATACAAATGCGCA
>JAWHFN010000214.1:0-2563 GCA_032565555.1 Streptococcus mitis
GCCTGCGCGTTTCTGGCGGGTTTTCGGGTGGTTTGTTGCCTGTTTTACCGGTTTCCCGTCAGAAACGCCCTGAGGCCGTTTTAGCGGTGCGTACAATCATGCCTTTATGTTAAATGACGGATGTAAAAATCCCCGATTGGCCTGATGGATTTCCTGCTGAGGTGCGAAGCGGTTCGCCTCCCGGCGACCTGTTCGGAAACTCCCCCTGCGCCAGTCTTGTTTGGCCAAATAAGGTGTTATGAGATAAGCACTTGTGGTGTGGTAGACAAGCTCCTAGCTGACAAAGATCTCTCTTATGTCTTTAATGAGAGTGATATTGGAAGATTGTCGAAGCAATTGGTCCTTTATCATTTCAGTAACGGCGTATGTGTTGTAAACAGCGATAGCTATCTCAGATAAAGACGGATTAGTAGTTAGTGACTTACATGTAGGAATAAAAAAGCCAGGACGATCGGATAACTGTTCTTCTAGAACGAGATCAACACGATGAAAAGCATCGTCAATAAGGCTCCGCACTTGCTCTGGAGACAGGTCATGATAACGAATGACAAATTCAAAAGGTGGATTAGACATAAGACCTCAGATCGTGGATTGTTTGGTACGAGTGAGTAATGAGACTTTCTAGTAAATCACTGAGGGAAAGCCCCGAAGGGCTTCAGTGTCTCAGTTACCAAATTTATCACCGTTTGTGTCTGTCCTCACAATTAGCTGCCATTTAACATTTTGTTTTTGACTATGTTGATGATGGTTTTGTGGGGGGAAAGGATCGTTTTTATTACTAGTTATCTCTTTACCGCATACGGTACAGCGATAAATGCCTGATACTGGAACTGTATCGCTTGGATCGTATGTTGATGTCCACCAAGTCTGTGTGTGTGTAACTCGCTGTAAGAACTGCTCTGTTTTTTCCGTATATGCAGCCATTCTTTTACCTTTCTTTATTGTTTACTTTTTTGGTTTTCCTGCGTCTGAGCGTTTTTTGCGCACCGTTCCGTCATTGTTTCTGTCTCTAGGCTGGGTTCCACCACCAGGCTTTGGCACTACCACATCTTTGTTTAGCGGTCTTCTGTCTGCCATCTTTTAACTCCTTCTTTCAGTTGTGATGCTTTACGGGAGACTTTTAGCTTCGATGGAGGATTACTTTCGTAAACAGCTGATAGCTTATTTATTGAGCTAACGGCATGCGCAAGCGAAGCGGCATATTGTCACTTTATACAACTTCGAGTATATTGGTGCAATGGATATTGCCTAAAGCAGTGTCCTGAACCACTGAAATTAAATGCCTCTACCTGATGAATCTCATCAGGCGTAGAGGTTTGGCTTTTTAGTGAGGTTTTTTTAATCGGAGTATCAAATGAGAAATTTAATTGTTCGACCACTAAACCCCAACAAAGGAGGACACTATGTCCGCAAGCGAAATGAAAGAGATTTGTCTAGACGTAACTGGTGTTGATAAAGAGCTAAAGTCTTTACCTATTGATAAAGCTTTAGCTTTTTTGCACAATTTGAAGTTGGTTGCCGCTGGAATTGAACCAGAACTGAAAGTTGAACACCTGAAAGTAGTTGCTCCAGGCGTGATTGAGTTGAAGATAAATGGTAGCCCTGCTTATCGTTGTGTGTACACGATAAAATCACCCGGCAAGGTGATCGTGTTACGTGTCTTCAAGAAAACGACTAACGGGCCTGCACGCAAAGACTTAGAAGTCGTGAAGCAACGGCTGAAAAATCTCAAAATATAGTATCCACTCAAGGCGATGTTCACAGCATCGCCTTTTTCATGCCCATCTCTAAAATTACTTCAGAGGATGGGTGTACTTGCATGTCTAATTTGTAACCCAGCTTGAACATGATTTCCAGTAGTGAATCTGTAGAAAACTTGTCCAGCTTCCCTTTCAGCATGTTGCTAACCCTAGGTTGGCTTATGCCCAGATGTGCGGCCGCCTCTGTTTGGTTCCAGCCGTTATCTCTTACCGTCTTATGTATGGCGAGGATCAGGTTTGATTTCAGGTTCCACATGTTTAGGGATACCGGATCACTCGTTAGTATTTCGAATATGTTTTGATTGCTCATAATTTTCATCTCCTATCTGAATGCGAGCATTTAGTTGTCACAAGACAATAGGAACGATTATTAGCTTACACTAAAGTTTGCGGATTATACAAGTTACAGTATGTCTGACAAGATGTAGATGGGGTTTTATTTGTAAATTTAAAGCATTCTAACAACACTTGTTGACTGGATCTTGGTCGTCAGCGTAGTCTTCATTTGTTTTAAAAAGAAAAACCGCCTGGGGAGGCGGTTTTTCAAGGTTCATCAAACCGGCAAGTTTATGAACCGAGGTAACTGGCTTAGAGGAGCACAGTCACCAAATCTGTTTTATCAGTGTAGCCGTATAGTACGTGTCTTTTCAAGACTTCACTCCTCTAATCAGTTACCAATGGCTGCTGCCAGTGGCGCTTTTGCATGTCTTTCCGGGTTGGACTCAAGACGATAGTTACCGGATAAGGCGCAGCAGTCGGACTGAACGGGGGGTTCGTGCATACAGTCAATCCTGGAGCGAACT
>JAWHFN010000215.1:0-2504 GCA_032565555.1 Streptococcus mitis
GGTGTTTGATTTCTGGTAGTTGGTACTATTTAAATACTAGCGGTGTCATGCAAACTGGCCTACAGACTATCGAAGGACAACAATATTATTTAGCTGATAGCGGTGCTATGCAGACAGGTTGGCACAATATCGGAGATGATACCTATTTCTTTGCCACTAGTGGAGCAAGACAAACGATTAATCGCCGTGCTTTAGTTCTTGGTGAAACATCAACGAGAGCAGTACCTATCGAAGATATTAATGCTATGGAGAAGGTTTTCAGTAACCAAAACTTTAGTAAAGTTGTTCGTTTCCCAGATAAAACTAAGTCCGAGATTATTGCAAAAATGCAAGAGCTTTTCAAATCTTCTAGCGAAAGCGATGTGAACTACCTTTACCTTACTTGTCATGGTGGAGAAGATGGGACGATAGCCATTGGTAGCGATAAAACATCATTTTCAGGTTGGGAATTAGCATCCATACTGAAACAATACAAAGGTAAGTTTGTTGTTATGCTGGATTGTTGCTATTCAGGAACGATTATAGATGTAGATAAGCCAAACAAAAAGGTTGCCTCCAAGTCTGAAAAAAGATTTGATGATCAAGCATTTTTGGCAGGATTTTCAACAGGAGATATAGCAAGCAAGAATGGCGAAATGCTTGATTCTAAATTCCTCGTACTATGTGCCTCTTGTATGGGTGAAGAATCGTATAGTGCGGTCGGAGTAGGTAGTCTTGCCACTAGATACTGGGCAATGGGTACAGGTTGGGATCCACTTCAAAATAGAATGATTTCGCCTATGGCAGACACCAATACTAACGGAAAAATTACTTTAGAGGAACTGTATCAATACTCTTATCCTCTAGTCCTTGAAGCTGCATCACAAATTCACGAAGAGCAACATGTATCAGTTTATCCAAAAAACAGTCAATTTGTTTTATTCAAAAAATAAGGAGTTCATAAAATGAAAATATCACAAAAAATCACACTATTTAGTTTGTCATTGGCAGGGTTGGCTATGTTTATTCTTCCTCAATCTGCCAAAGCTTTTGAGCTACAAGAGGTATGGCGTATTAAGGGTGGTGTTCAATATCAAGATGGTAAAATTCTTCGATTTAACAATGGCCATGACATAGATATCAAAGCCTTGGATTTGCCAACAACTGAGAAAATCGAGTGGAAAGTTACTTTAGATGGTCAAGACCAGACTGTCAATTTCCTAGCTCAAGAAGTGGATAGATCCAATATCGGTGAAGAAGGACGTTACCTGAATTTCTATGTTCCATATGGCTATAGAGGAGATATCAAGGTAGAGGCCAAGAGCGGAAATGAGGTGAAGACCTGGTCCACTAAAGTGGTTGATGATGTATATCATGACGGTGGAAAGAGAGGCTACTACCATATTAAAGAATCTAATGATCAATACACCTACCTTGATACCAAATGGGACTATCAAACCAAGACTTATACTGCCACCTTACCAGAGACTGTCAATGGTCAAAAAGTTTTTGCTTGGGCAGAGGAGTCTGGTGGTATGAAACTTGTAAAACCAGGAGTTATCAGTCATTCCTACAAGGGGGGAGGAGCCTTCAGAACACTTTATCCGATTGTAAAAGCAGAAAGCTGGCTAAATCGAAAAAATAGTGACGATGAAACCTGGTACTATCAAAAACAAGGTCAATTAGTTCAAAATTCTTGGGTTAAGGACAATGGAAGCTGGTACTTTATGAATGATAAAGGTGTCATGTTCAATCAAACTTGGCTCTATCAAGGTGGCAACTGGTATGCCTTTAAACCATCAGGAGCCATGATTGCTAGTGATTGGCTATATGATAATAACTCTTGGTACTACCTAAAAGACTCAGGTGCTATGGCAACAGGCTGGCTCAAAGATAGTGGCTCTTGGTATTACCTAAACAATTCAGGTACTATGGTAACAGGCTGGGTAAAAGATAGTGACTCTTGGTATTACCTAAGCAATTCAGGTGCTATGGCGACTGGTTGGGTAAAAGATGGCGGTCAGTGGTACTATCTTGCTTCAACTGGTAAGATGCTTCACAACACCTATACACCTGATGGTTACTATGTAGATGCCAGTGGCGCTTGGAAATAAGCTAAAGTATACATTTTATTCCATCAGCTATTAGTGCACCTGCTCAGACTAAATGTTATCAGAACTACAAGAAAAATCTATTTAATAATACAAAAAGCGAATCGAAACAACAAATTCTGTTTTGTTCGCTTTTTGTATTCTATTCGAGAAATTATGGAAAAGAACCTCTCCTACTTATTAGACTTTTATTCAGTCAAAAACATAAGAAAGGCACAGAGATGCAAGACAATTATACTACAAAAGGCAAGCACTTTAAAACTGCTCCAAAATTTTCCATAGTATTCCTCTTCCATTTCTGCAAAAAATTAAACCTGTTTTTTTATTTGTGATATGATTATGATTATACAAAAATAAAACAGAAAGGACAATATGATTATGAAAAAAATTTTATTGTCATCAGTTGCTTTACTG
>JAWHFN010000216.1:0-2489 GCA_032565555.1 Streptococcus mitis
GCATTTAACGACGAAACTGGCTAAAATAAGTAAACAGGTAACGTCTATTGAATTAGACAGTCATCTATTCAACTTATCGTCAGAAAAATTAAAACTGAACATTCGTGTCACTTTAATTCACCAAGATATTCTACAGTTTCAATTCCCTAACAAACAGAGGTATAAAATTGTTGGGAATATTCCTTACCATTTAAGCACACAAATTATTAAAAAAGTGGTTTTTGAAAGCCATGCGTCTGACATCTATCTGATTGTTGAAGAAGGATTCTACAAGCGTACCTTGGATATTCACCGAACACTAGGGTTGCTCTTGCACACTCAAGTCTCGATTCAGCAATTGCTTAAGCTGCCAGCGGAATGCTTTCATCCTAAACCAAAAGTAAACAGTGTCTTAATAAAACTTACCCGCCATACCACAGATGTTCCAGATAAATATTGGAAGCTATATACGTACTTTGTTTCAAAATGGGTCAATCGAGAATATCGTCAACTGTTTACTAAAAATCAGTTTCATCAAGCAATGAAACACGCCAAAGTAAACAATTTAAGTACCGTTACTTATGAGCAAGTATTGTCTATTTTTAATAGTTATCTATTATTTAACGGGAGGAAATAATTCTATGAGTCGCTTTTGTAAATTTGGAAAGTTACACGTTACTAAAGGGAATGTAGATAAATTATTAGGTATACTACTGACAGCTTCCAAGGAGCTAAAGAGGTCCCTAGCGCCTACGGGGAATTTGTATCGATAAGGAATAGATTTAAAAATTTCGCTGTTATTTTGTACAATAAGGATAAATTTGAAAGGTACCATAAACGACCGTTTATGGTACCTTTTCATTTTCCTGCTTTTTCTAAATGTTTTTTAAGTAAATCAAGTACCAAAATCCGTTCCTTTTTCATAGTTCCTATATAGTTATACTTAATGAGTTATGGTACATTTAAATTATAAAATTAAGGAGGTTTTTTTATGATTTTTGGCTATGCTCGAGTGAGTACGGATGATCAAAATCTTAGTTTACAAATTGATGCACTTACTCATTATGGAATTGATAAATTATTTCAAGAAAAAGTAACTGGTGCGAAAAAAGACCGACCGCAATTAGAAGAAATGATCAACCTACTACGTGAAGGAGATTCTGTTGTCATTTACAAGTTAGATCGAATTTCACGATCAACTAAACATTTGATTGAACTTTCTGAATTATTTGAAGAACTTAGTGTCAATTTTATATCTATTCAAGATAACGTAGATACTTCAACGTCTATGGGAAGATTCTTTTTCCGAGTTATGGCTAGTTTAGCAGAACTGGAACGGGATATTATTATTGAACGAACTAACTCTGGTCTTAAGGCAGCCAGAGTCCGAGGAAAAAAAGGGGGCCGTCCAAGTAAAGGTAAGCTATCAATTGATTTAGCTTTAAAAATGTATGACAGCAAAGAGTATTCTATTCGTCAAATTCTTGATGCCTCTAAATTAAGCAAAACAACCTTTTACCGTTACCTCAATAAAAGGAATGCTTAAGATATGGCTATGAAAAGAATTTTAACTACTTCACAGCGTGAACAACTTCTTTCTGTAGACCACTTATCAGAAGAGGATTTTAAAGCGTATTTTAGTTTTTCTGATTATGATCTGGAGGTTATTAATCAACACCGTGGAAAGGTCAATAAACTAGGATTTGCGATACAACTTTGTTTGGCCCGGTATCCTGGGTGTTCTTTAAGTAATTGGCCGATTAAATCAACCAGACTAACTTCTTATGTGAGTCGACAGCTCCATCTTGATGCAATTGATTTAAATTCATATGATCATAGAAATACACGTGCAAATCACTTCAACGAGATCTTAGAAGTATTCAACTATCATCGATTCGGTAGTGCTAATACACAAAAACAGTTAATAGAATATTTAATTGAACTAGCTTTAGAAAATGATGACTCTATCTATCTAATGAAAAAAACAATTGATTTCTTAACTCGAAAAAGAATTATTTTTCCATCTATAGCTACACTTGAAGACATTATAAGCCGCTGTCGAGATAAAGCAGAAAACAACTTATTTTCAATATTACTCTGTTCATTAACAGATATACAAATTGAAAAACTAGAGAGTTTGTTTCAAATTTATGAAGAGACGAAAATAACTAAACTCGCTTGGCTAAAAGACATTCCAGGTAAGGCAAATCCAGAAAGCTTTATGAGTATTTGTAAAAAAGTGGAAGTGATTGCTTCCATGGGACTCGGGACAATTAATGTCTCCCATATTAATCGGAACAGGTTTCTTCAGCTAGCTAGACTAGGGGAAAATTATGATGCATATGACTTCTCCCGTTTTGAGCTTGAAAAAAGATACTCTTTACTTATTGCTTTTTTAGTCAATCATCATCAATATCTGATCGATCAACTGATTGAGATTAATGACCGCATTTTAGCAAGTATTAAACGCAAAGGGACACGTGATTCACAAGAACAGTTAAAAGAAAAAG